>CBFGXY010000019.1:0-12880 GCA_965652945.1 uncultured bacterium | reverse complement strand
GTGGAAGTCGTCGCACGAGGAAGAGAATCAATCGGCGTTCGGGGGGTCGGCCCGGGGGAATGGGTCGTCGTAGTCGGACATGATCTGATCGATTCCGACCTGAGCCAACCCGTCCCTGCCCGAGTCAGAAGCCTTCCATGGGACCAGATTGTGAGTCTGCAGGAGCTCCAGCAGCATGACCTGCTGCGCCAGTTCATGGAAAAACAACAACGTGTGGCGCGATTGCCGAACGAGTCCGGGCCGTCCGGATCCTGAGTTTATGATTAGGCAAATTCTCTTCCCAGCTTTCTATGGCATCCCTGGCTGATCTTTCCATCCGACGCCCCGTGGCGACGGTGATGCTGTATCTGATCGTTGTGACGATCGGTGTCGTGAGTTTCCGGTTCCTCCCGGTGGACCTGTTGCCTTCCATCGAATTCCCGCAGCTGACTGTGGGGACGAACTATCCCAATGTGGGCCCGGAGGAGATGGAGCGGCTGATTACGCAACCCATCGAAAACGCGGTCGCAGGGGTTCCGAATCTGGCGCGGGTCACGTCGACCTCACGTGAAGGGGGAAGCTGGGTGAGTCTGGAATTCGTTCAGGGAACTGATCTGGCCGAGGCTGCCAACGATGTGAGAGATGCCATCGAGCGGGTCAGAAACAGTCTGCCGGAGGATGCCGATCCTCCAAGATTGTGGAAGTTCAATCCGGACGACGTATCGATCGTCACGATTGCTGTGAACTCGACGCGTGATCTGGAATCGCTTACGCGGATTCTTGAACGGGAGATCATGCGCAGGTTCGAGCAGATCGAAGGAGTTGGCACGATCGATATCAACGGGGGAGTCTATCGAGAAATTCGCGTTGAATTGCGTCGAGATCGATTGCGGGCGGCTGGCCTGACGTCGATCGACGTGCAGCAGGCGATCGGAAGGGAAAGTGCCATCGCGCCGGGTGGAAACGTTAAGGACGGAATCCAGGATCTGTACGTTCGCACCCTCGCCGAGTATGAATCGCTCGAAGATGTCCGCGACGCCGTGGTCACCTATGTGGATGGTGTGCCGGTGCGCGTGCGCGATGTGGCCGAGGTCAGGCGCGATTATCAGGATGTGTCGCGGCTCGTCGAGGTCGACGGCATCCCAATGATCCAGTTCGAGATCCGGAAACAGAGCGGGGCCAACACCGTGGCGGTGGCTAAGGCCGTGCACGATGAGGTCGAACGGATCAACCTGGACCGATCCGACGTGCATCTGCAGGTAGTGTCGGATCAAAGCACGTTCATCCAGCAATCGATCGACAATGTCGCCAGTTCGGCGGTCTGGGGCGCACTGCTGGCCGTAATCGTGCTTTATTTCTTCATGCGGAACGGCTCCTCGACGTTCATCATTTCGGTTTCGATTCCCATCTCGATCATCGCGACTTTCAGTCTGCTCTACTTCTCTGATCTGTCGCTCAACCAGATGACCTTCGGTGGACTGGCGCTGGGGATCGGGATGGTGATCGATAATGCCATCGTGGTCCTCGAGAACATCATCCGACAACGCGAGGAGAATAACGAGGAACTGGCCGATGCCGCTTCGATCGGTGCGCGCGAGGTCTTGGGAGCAATCGTCGCTTCCACCGTGACGACCATCGTTATTTTCCTGCCGATCCTCTTCATGCAAGCCGTATCCGCGATGCTGTTTATGGAACTGGCCATCGTCGTGATATTTGCGCTGGTCTGCTCGCTTTTCGTAGCAATGACGCTGGTTCCGATGCTCTCCAGTCGTTTCCTCACGGTTAAGAAAGGAGCGCCCGATCCGGACGCGCGGGGCTCAAAGTTCCGTATGCGGTTCAGTCGGTTCGAAGTCTGGTACAGTGAGAGGGTGGAATGGGCACTCGGTCGCCGCGGTCTCGTGCTGACCACGGTTGCGGTGCTGGTCGTAGCGTCGGTCCTGATGGCACGATCCATCCCGGTGGAACTTGCTCCAGACACGGATGCAAACGAGGTGAGTGTCACGCTGCGGATGGATGACGGGACCAACCTCGCGGTTGTACAGTCGTACCTGGCCGAGTTGGAGAGCATCGTTCGCGAAATCGTGCCACGTGACGCTATCGGTAACATGTCTACCACCATGTGGCGGGGTCGAGGGCGAATCAATATCACCATGCCGGATCCGGAAGATCGGGTCATCTCGAGTCAGGAGCTTGCGTCGCGCGTGCGAGATGCCGTAGTCGGCGAAATTCCGGGCGGGGAGATTCAAGTCAGGGCTCAGGCTGGTTTGTGGATACTTCGACGGCTCTTCAGTAGTGGAGGGTCGGGCGATCAGGCCATTCAGCTGCAGTTACGCGGATATGATGTCGACGAAGCGCAGATCTGGGCACAGCGCATCGGCGAGCGGATGGAGAGAGTGCCGGGCATCATCGATGTAAGGGCAGGAGATGATGATGATGCAGGTCCACCGGAGCAGAGAATCCGTCTGGACCGAGAGCGCATCGCGGCTGCGGGTTTGAGTGTGCAGGAAGTCGCTCGAGCGATTCAGCTTAGCGTCGGCGGTGGAAGGGCAGGGGTTTTCAGAGAGGCAGGTGACGAGTTTCCGATCACGGTGCGGCTGAGGCCTGAAGACCGACTGACAACACTCGACCTCGAAAACATCTCGGTCCGGGCTCCATCGGGCGAGGCTATTCCGATTTCAGCCGTAACGGTCCAGGAGCGTGCGAGAGGCGTCAACAGTGTGCGCCGAATAAACGGCCAGAGAGTCACATACATTTATGCGGACCTCGAGACGGGCATGCCACTCGGAACGGCCGTGGAAAACATTCGGACTGAGCTGGCCGATCTGCAGCTGCCGGAACAGTTTTCGATTTTCTATGGTGGCGAATACGAAGAACAGCAGCGCGCGCAACGAGATTTCTCGATCGCGATCCTTCTGGCGATCGTTCTCATCTATATGGTGATGGCGGCCCAGTTCGAGCGCTTTATCGATCCGTTGATCGTGATGTTCTCTGTGCCGCTTGCCGTCGTAGGGGTGGTGCCAACGCTGCTATTGACGGGCACGACGTTCAACATGCAGAGCTTGATGGGCGCCATCATGCTGATTGGTATCGTGGTGAACAACGCTATCGTGCTGGTGAACAGTTTTCGATTTTCTATGGTGGCGAATACGAAGAACAGCAGCGCGCGCAACGAGATTTCTCGATCGCGATCCTTCTGGCGATCGTTCTCATCTATATGGTGATGGCGGCCCAGTTCGAGCGCTTTATCGATCCGTTGATCGTGATGTTCTCTGTGCCGCTTGCCGTCGTAGGGGTGGTGCCAACGCTGCTATTGACGGGCACGACGTTCAACATGCAGAGCTTGATGGGCGCCATCATGCTGATTGGTATCGTGGTGAACAACGCTATCGTGCTGGTGGACTACATCAACCTTCTACGACGCGAAAAAGGAATGGACATACGGGAGGCAGTCGTCCAATCGGCACGACTGAGACTTCGGCCAATTCTGATGACTACGGTCACAACGATTCTGGGCCTGCTGCCACTGGCAATTGCCTGGGGTGCAGGGGCCGAGATTCAGGCCGCACTGGCGCGGACGGTCATCGGTGGTCTGACGGCCTCGACACTCATCACGCTGCTCCTCATCCCGGTCGTGTATGTGTCGATATACAACGTGAAGGCTACTGTGGCGGATTGGATCGGCAGTTTCCGTTCCGGCACCTCGACAGCAGCTCTCGACCAGCCGACCGGTTGATTGACCCTGTTATCCCCCGGTAGAGTGCCCGAGAGGTGATTGGGGTACGCCCTCTTCGTTAAAGGCGTAGCCGGAGGATGAAGAGCTTCCTGATCCGATCTATCGGACGTGCCGTTCGGCGTGATAGCTCGATCGTACCAGGGGGCCGCTCTCGACGTGCTCGATACCGAGATCCTCGCCCACTTCTTTGTACCAGTTGAACACCGACGGATGGACGAACTCCTCCACCGGCAGGTGCATCTTCGTCGGCTGCAGGTACTGGCCGATCGTCATCACGTCGAGCCCGACCTCGACGAAGTCTTTCATGAGCTGGACGACTTCCTCCTTCGTTTCTCCAAGACCGACCATGATCCCGCTCTTGGTTCTCAAGCCCTGCTTTTTCGACCGCTCCAGAACTTCGAGCGATCGCCGGTAGTCTGCCTGCGGCCGGACCCGGCGATATAGTCTGGGCACCGTTTCCATGTTATGATTCATAATATCGGGCCGAGCGTCGATCACCAGTTGAAGGGCATCCCACACCCCTCGAAAATCGGGAATGAGCACTTCGACGGTGGTTGACTCCATTTCCCCATGAATCAGCCGGATGGATTCGGCAAAAATGGGAGCGCCTCCATCTTCACGTTCGTCTCGGTTCACGGAGGTAATCACCACGTGCTTGAGACCCATCAGCTGCGCCGCTTTGAGCACGCGGCGGGGCTCGTCCCAGTCGAGACCCGGTTCGGGGCGTCCCGTCTTGATGGCGCAAAATCCACAGGACCGCGTGCACACGTTCCCCAGAATCATGAAGGTAGCCGTGCCGGCGCTCCAGCACTCTCCCATATTCGGGCACCGTGCACTCTGGCAAACGGTATGTAGACTATGCTCCTCGATGATGTTGGAGACGTTCTTGAACGTCTCACCATATGGAAGCTTTACGCGAAGCCACTCAGGCCGCTTCCCGCGCGTGTTCGCCACCTGGGGAGACTCCACGACAGGCAGTTCGAACATACCGTCACCATCGCCGCCGGCCACCAGAGGCTCCTTTGCACTGGTCTTCAGACTGATTTCACCAGGCATGAAAGTCGAACGGGGGGAGGACGATTGAGCCATTGAAGCGGGTCGTAGACTTTACTGAGGGTCGAGATGAGAAGGGGCTACAAATTCCATCCGATGATGATCCCCAGTCAAGTTCGACCGAGAACTTTCATGCTAATTCGTTATCTTACACCTATCCGATCCGGTGCATACCGAGATACGGTTCAAGTTTGTTCGGCCGGTATTTACGAATGATCCTCTGAAGAGGTTTGCAATCTATGGAAAGTGTCGCAACCGGGGTGGTTTCCCCCGATTCCGTTATGGATGTTTTGGGACGGCATCTGCTTGTCGAGGGTATGATGCCTCTGGTTCTGGATCTGGAGAAGAGCTCTGGTGCCAGCCTGATCGATGCCCGTGACGGGCGGGAGTATCTCGACTTTTTCGGGTTTTATGCATCCTCTGCCGTAGGGATGAACCATCCGAAAATGCTCAATGACGAAGCATTTCGGAAGCGCTTGTTTGAAGCGGCCATCAATAAGATCACGAACTCGGACGTGGTAACGACGCACATGGCGCGTTTCGTCGACACGTTCTCACGGGTCGGTATCCCTGACTATCTGCCCTACGCGTTCTTTATTTCGGGTGGCGCGCTCGCCGTTGAAAACGCACTGAAAGCGGCGTTCGACTGGAAAGTGAGGAAGAACTTCGAGAAGGGATACCGCCGTGAAGTGGGCTCGAAAGTAATCCACTTTGATCAGGCCTTCCACGGCCGCAGCGGATACACGCTTTCGGTGACCAATACGGCAGATCCCAACAAGACGAAGTATTTCCCGAAGTTCGACTGGCCACGCGTTCTTAACCCTGCCGTTCGCTATCCACAGACGGAGGAGAATCAGAAAGCCACCCGCAGGGACGAAGAGCTATCGCTCAATCAGATCCGTACCGCCTTTGCTGAGAATCCGGATGAGATCGCATGCATCCTGATCGAACCCATCCAGGGAGAAGGCGGCGATAACCATTTCAGCCGGGAGTTCCTCCAGCAGGTCAAGGATATCGCTCATGAGAACGATGCACTGCTGGTCTTCGACGAGGTCCAGAGCGGAGTGGGCGTGTCGGGTCGGTTCTGGGCTCATCAGGCCATCGGTGTAGAGCCGGATATCATCGCGTTCGGCAAGAAAACGCAGGTGTGCGGTATTCTGGCTTCTAAGAAGTTGGATGAAGTAGAAGGTCACGTGTTCAAGACGCCCAGCCGCATCAACTCGACCTGGGGCGGAAGCCTGGTCGATATGGTTCGGTTTGACCGGATCCTGGAGATCATTGAGGAGGACAATCTTGTTGAGGCCGCTGCTTCGACGGGTGAATACCTCAAAGAACGTCTCCTGGAGATGGAGCGCACGAGCGAGCATGTCTCAGGGGCTCGCGGTCTGGGCCTGATGTGTGCCTTTGATCTTCCGAGCGGAGAATTCCGAGACGCCGTGCTGGGTAAGTGCATGGAGGAAGGTGTGATTGTTCTGGGCTGCGGAGCCAGATCCATCCGCTTCCGTCCCCCGCTCAATATCACGAAGGAAGAAATCGACAAAGGCGTCGATATACTCATTCGAGCTGTTGAGCAAACCGCCGCATCAGGCGTTTGACTTTTCCGACTGATATTCCGGCCGGTGCATTGCGCATCGGCCGGATTGTTTTTCAGCCCATGGTTGCCGAAGAGTCAGTTGGTCCATGACGTCAATTGATGATTCTACCTCCACAACCCGGGATCCGGTGCGCCGGAGATATCTCCTGGCCATAAACCACTGCGTCGGTGACCGGCCCGTCTTTATAATCATCCGTTCGAGATGAACGACTCATCGCTGAAGAGCGTAGCGCCGGCTGTAGCAGTCCTGCTACTTCTGGTACTTGGTTCCACCGCGGCCCACGCGCAGGATGCCGGTGTGATGAAACAGCCACCGGTCGAACCGCACATACTCGTCGCTGAAGACTACGATGCCCACACCAGAGTCGTGTTGCCCGTCGCAGCGGGGAAAACGTCTCAAACATCGGCGAGCATTCTGGTCGATTATCAGGGTTTTTCGGCGGAAGCTCAACAAGCCTTCCAGTATGCGACCGACTTGTGGGAGCGGCATATTGAGTCACCGGTGCCTATACGCGTACGTGCCACATGGACCGCACTCGATGAGAATGTTCTCGGATCAGCGGGGCCGAGCACCTTCTTCGGCAACTTTACGAATGCTCCGCAGACGAACACCTGGTATCCGTTAGGGCTGGCCCAGGCTATTGCCGGACAACGATTTCCAGAGGCCCCCGAATATGACATACATGCTAATTTCAGCAGTTCCATGTCATGGTACTTTGGAACCGACGGGAATACACCGGCAGGTATGTTTGATCTCGTTACCGTGGTACTGCACGAGATCGGGCATGGCCTCGGATTTATCCAGACCTATCACGTGAATGATGGAGAGGATTCCAATCGATGCCCCGGCGAAGTGGTCGGGCAGGGATGCTGGGGACTTTCCTCGACCACCGGCGGCGCTCCGCTACCCGCAGTTTTCGATCGATTCGTCGTCGATGAGAACGATGTCTCACTTCTGGATCAGAGTGTGTACGGAAATCCTTCCCGTAAGCTCGGGGATGTACTGCAGAGCGGTCGGGTGCGCTTCGATGGCCCCTCGGCTCTGAGCGCGCATGAAAACGTACCTATCGACCTGTATTCGCCCTCAGGTTTCGAACCTGCATCCTCTATCGCTCACCTCGATGAATCGACATTTCCAAGAGGAGACATTAACTCGCTCATGACGCCGAGACTGGCGCGGGCCGAGGCCATTCATACACCGGGACCGATCTTTTGCGGGATACTCGAGGATTTAGGCTGGACGCTCGGGGATGGATGCTGGGCGCTCATCACTGCCGACATCATTGCATTCGATACGGGGCAGATCTCGTCTCGCGGGCGCGTTCAGTTGAACTGGACAACAGGGCCCGACGCACAGCTGAGTGAATTCGTGATTCAGGGCAGTCACTTCGGTCGCGAGTACGAGGAAGTCGCGCGGATCGATTTTGTGCCCGGACAGAGAGATTACTCCATCTTCGTGGAGGATCTCGCGCCTGGTAGGTACACGTTCCGGATTCGATACGAACGTGTCGATGGATCGGATGCGCTGAGCCGCACGGTGGATGCGACGGTCCCGTTGCAGGATCAGGTTCTTGTGACAGGGCCCTTTCCTAATCCAATGCTGACAAGTGCGACGGTGCGCGTGCAGGTGCGTCGAGCACAAAAGTTCAGCGCCTTTTTGTACGATGCGATGGGCAGAAAAGTATTGACGCTGGCGGAGGATCTCGATGTGAGCGGTCAATCGGAGACCACCTTCATGATCGAGCGCGGGAGCTTGAGCTCAGGGGTGTACTTTCTGCAGATCGTAGGAAGTGAGTTCAATGAAACGACCAGCGTCGTAATCGGCCGCTGATTGCGGTGTCGATCCTTGCCCGTCTCAATTTCCAACCTGACACAGTATCCTATGAGCCTCGTGACAGCACGCACATTTTGGACCCGAGTTCTCCGCCCCGGCATCCTGATGATGCTTGCCGTGGTCCTTCTTACCTTTGATGCTTCGGCACAGGAACGTATCGAGGGTGAGAATCGGACCGATTTCTTTCCGTTCTCCGTCTGGTACAGCGGTGGAAAAGCGCGTGCTCCGATGGTATCGGAACCGACGCCGGTTTCGGTGGAGCAGTGGCGAAACGATTTACGGCAGATCAAGGAACTGGGCTTCAACACGGTCAGGACCTGGGTAGAGTGGGGAAGGAGCGAGCCGGAGCCGGGAGTCTACAACTTCAGAGGTCTTGAGACCCTTTTCGAACTTGCAGAGGAAGTCGGTCTCAAGGTGTTCATTCAGGTCTATGTTGACTCTGCACCCGACTGGGTGGGGAAAATGCATCCCCACACCAGATTCGTAACGCAGAGCGGTCACGCGGTCACGCCGCAATCGGCTCCGGGATATTGCACCGACAATCCGGAGATCGCTGAGCTCGTCCACGGTTTTTATTCCGAAGTGGCGCGGGTCGCTTCCAAGTATCCGCACTTTTACGGATGGGATCTCTGGAGCGAACCGCACGTGATCAACTGGGCCGCAATCGATTACGTCCCTAACGTGCAGTTCTGCTATTGCGAGGGAACACAGGCCCGGTTCAGGGAATGGCTGGCAAGTAAATATGGCTCGCTGGACGCCTTGAATACGGCCTGGCATCGAGGGTTCGACGAATGGGATGAGGTCGAGCCGCCGCGTTTCAGCACGATTCTCACATACACAGACTACACCGACTGGAAGACGTTTATCCGAGACCGACTGGCACGGGACCTCGGCGATCGCGACCGGGCTATCAGGGCGGGCGGATCGAATCACGTCACCACATCGCACGCGGCCGTCTCCGCTATAACACAGTCGCCGCGAAGCGGTGCCGGCTCGCCCGATGACTTCTTCATGGCTGACCATGTGGACTACTACGGGACCTCCATCTATCCGAAACATAACCGCCCGGCGGCGCACTGGCCCTACTGGAGGATCATGTCGATGATGGAGTTCCAGCGCAGTGCCAACATCCACAAAGGCGGATGGTATGTCGGTGAGCTCCAGGCCGGACCAGGCACCATTGGACTCTGGTTGAGCGAACCGGTCACTCCCGAGGATCATCGACTCTGGGCATGGTCGGCGATTGCCTTTGGAGCCAAAGGCATCAACATGTATGCGTATTATCCGATGTCGTCCGGGTACGAATCGGGTGGATATGGGCTCATTAACCTTGACGGGACGCTTACGGAGCGATCGCGCAGAGCCGGGGAAATCGCTCAGGTCGTAGATCGAAATCAGAAGCTGCTGGTCGATAGCCGGCCCGTTCCGGCGAAAGTCGGTATAGTCTACAATCGGCTTACGCAACTCGTGGGCGGCCCCAGGGGCGGAGGAGATAACTATCACGACCATCTCGTGGGATATTATCGGGTACTGGCCGAGAACAACGTTCCGGTCGAGTTCGTGCATGCACGGGATCTTGAGGAAGGGAGACTCGACGGCTACGAACTGCTCATCGTCCCGTATCCTCTGATGATGACACACGCCACGGCGGATGGAATCCGGCACTTCGTTGAACAAGGAGGCTATGCCGTGGCAGAAGCACGTCTCGCATGGAATGATGAAAGAGGCTATGCCTCGGAAATCATCCCGGGACTCGGCCTGCACGACGTGTTCAGCGTTCGCGAACGCGATGCATGGATGACGGATGAAGTGCAGCTGAATATCGAGGCGCTCTCTCATCCCGCCTTTGCAAAACTGGACAGATCAGCCCCGCTTCGCGGAGTAGGTTTCGCAAACACGGTATCACCGCTGTCGCCCGATGCCGAGGTGATCGCCACGATCAATGGCGAGCCCGCGATCGTAGCATCACGGTATGGTCAGGGAGAGACGCTTTTCATAGGCTCGTTCATGGGCGCGGGGACGCACCAGGCGACGCTCACGCCCGAACTTGGGACCACCACCACCGAGACGGTAAACACGGGTGTGCCCAGCTCAGGAGCCTTCGTGATGCCGAAGCAGAACTCCGACTTTATCCTGGGACTCGTCGATTGGGCAGGTATCGAACGGCCGGTCGAAACCAGCGCAGACGGACTCACCAACCCTCCTCTCATCGCCCGCGTTCACAAAGCAAACGATGACTATGTGGTCTATTTGGTCAACTACAATTCTGATCCGACGTCTGCTACGGTGGACCTGGATGTGGACGCTGACGGCGAATGGTCGATCCGGGAGTTGACGACGGAGGAAAGCCGCAATGTAAGCGCAACCGGTGGAAAGCTATCCTTCGAGACCCGGGTCGAGGGCCGCGGCGCCCAGGCATGGCACATCCAGTCAGGCACGCGGTAGTTCGATAGCTCCTGGCGCACACCTGCTCGTTAGGCTGTAAAACAGCACGGCCTCTGGACCCTTGGGTTCAGAGGCCGATTTCATTCAACTCACCCCGCTTCTGCGTCTGGGATGGAGCCGTCGGTGGAGTCAGGCTCCTGGCCGTTCTCGGGCATCGATTCCACTTCGTCTGCCACGACTCGAGTGACGTCGGCGATCCCATCGCCATCCTTGAGAGAAATCAGACGAACTCCCTGCGTATTGCGGCCCATTGTACTGATCCCGCTGACGCTCATGCGGATCATGATTCCATGCTGCGTAACGATCATCAGGTCGTCATCATCACAGACTCCCTTGATGGCGACGAGCTTTCCGGTTCTAGAGGTCGTCTTCATCGTAATGATTCCCTTCCCGCCTCGTGTCTGCACGCGGTAATCCTCGAGAAGAGAGCGTTTGCCGTATCCCTTCTCGCTCACCGACAGGAGGTCCACTCCGTTTCCTTCCACCACGACCATTCCAACCACACGTTCGTCGCGGCCAAGGGAGATCCCTCGAACGCCTCGGGTATTTCGACCCATCGGGCGCGCGTCATTCTCATGGAAGCGGATTGATCGCCCTCCCGAAGATGCCAGAATCACATTGGCGTCACCACTCGTGAGGGCGGAATCGAGCAGCTGATCATCATCGACGATCGATATTGCAATGATCCCGTCGACCCGCGGACGCGAGAAAGCTTCGAGTGACGTCTTCTTCACCAGACCTTTCTTCGTAGCCATCATCACATAGTGAGAATCGAGGAAGTCCGCATCCTCGAAATGCTGTTTTCGAACATTCAGGACGGCCCTCACACGGTCGTCCGGAGCAATCTGGATGAGATTGCGAATCGACCGTCCTCTGGCAATCCGAGTGCCTTCGGGAATTTCAAACACACGCAGCCAGTAGCAGCGACCGGCGTCCGTGAAAAAGAGCAGATAGTCGTGATTGTTGGAGATGAAGAGATGCTCGATGTAATCCTCATCACGCATTCCCGATCCGCGCATTCCGACACCGCCACGGCCTTGCTGTCTGTATTCGGCCGTACTTGTGCGCTTGACCAATCCCTGGTGTGATATCGTGACGACGACTTGATCATCATCGATCAAATCCTCCATGTTAATATCATCTCCGCCGGTGTAATCGATCTCCGTCCGACGGTCGTCGCCGAACCGCTCCTTGAGTTCGAGCAACTCGTCGCGGATGATCTGCATCCGCAGGTCACGGCTTGCCAGAATGCTTTCGAGACGCGCAATTTCTTGAACCACTTCGCGATACTCTTCCTCGATCTTCTGCCGCTCGAGGCCCGTCAGGCGTGACAGTCGAAGCGCGAGAATGGCGTCCGCCTGAATCTCGGTCAGTGAGAACATCGACTCCCCGTGCGTGGGCAAGCCCATGCGCTCCAATTGATCGACCGTGAGCTTCTCGGGGAAGACACCCGCCATTAGATTCGTCCGTGCGCTGTCGGTATCGGCACTCTGGCGGATGATCGTGATGACCTCATCCAGGTGATCGAGCGCGATGGTAAGTCCCTCGAGTACATGCGCACGTTCTTGCGCCTTGCGAAGGTCGAACTCGGTGCGCCGCACAACCACTTCATGGCGATGATCCACGTAGTGGGAGATCATTTCCTTGAGAGTGAGCGTCCGCGGACGCCCGTTAACCAGCGCGACGCTGTTCACACCGAAGGTCTGCTGACAGGCCGTGTATTTGTACAGCTGATTGAGCGTTACGGCCGGCATCGCATCATTTCGCAGCTCGATGACGATGCGCATGCCATCCCGGTCGGATTCATCGCGAAGGTCGGATATTCCCTCTATCCGTTTGTCACGCGCGAGATTTGCAATCTTCTCGACCAGCGAGGACTTGTTGACCTGGAATGGAATCTCTGTAATGATCAGTGCCATCCGGCCCGGTCGGATTTCTTCCTCCTCGATCCGGGCACGCATCACCACCCTCCCACGCCCCGTGTGGTATGCATCCCGCACACCGGAGTAGCCGTAAATGATGCCACCCGTGGGAAAATCGGGTGCCGGCAGATGCTCCATCAATCCGTCGATGTCAATCTCAGGATCTGCGATGTATGCGACGATAGCATCGACCGTCTCCCGCAAGTTGTGTGGCGGAATCTTCGTCGCCATCCCGACCGCGATCCCGTCAGAGCCGTTAAGCAGCAGGCTTGGCAGCGCAGCCGGTAGTACTTCGGGCTCGCGCAGCGATCCATCGAAGT
>CBFGXY010000018.1:0-12959 GCA_965652945.1 uncultured bacterium | reverse complement strand
AAGGTCTAAAGTGCGTCTTAACTCCGTATCCCTGACAAGTCTATCGCTAAGTGGTGAGCCGACGTTGGTCGGGATTGAACGCAGAGGAAGGGAGAGACGCAGAGACGCGGAGAAGGATGAGGAGTGAAGGGCGTAACCGCCTGTGTAGGTCGATTGAAGGTCTAAAGTGCGTCTTAACTCCGTATCCCTGACAAGTCTATCGCTAAGTGGTTAGTCGGCGCCGGTCAGGATGTAACCTAAAGAAGGGAGAGAATGTGTGGCCGGAACGCTGCGGGTTGAACAGTCTAGTGTGCGTGGCGCTCGAGCTCCATCTGGGCCTGACGTCTCTCTGCGTAAAATTAGTCGGCGCCGCGGCGGGTTGACAAATACAAAAAATGCGCGAAACCAATATCCAGCGCCCGCAATCCACAATCCACGCTTCGGCCGGACCTCATTATAGAGACATGCCGGTGAAGCATGGATGTGTGGACGTGTGGACGCATTGACATGTGGAAGCGCGCAAAGGTGGGGATTTCGATGAAGTCCCGGACCTAATCCTTCAGTACGGGGCGCATTAGCTCCATTGCTTCGCCGTCGAAGCGCTCGATCGTGCCTTGCATCTGGCGCTGTGCATCATCTCGCAGGCCGCTCTTCTGGCCGCGGGCGAAACGATCCGGCAGCGGATCGACCGTGTGCACCTGAAGACCGATCAGAAGCTCGCGCTGCGTATAGGTTGTGGTCGTCGTTCCGAACAGGTAGCGCAGGCCGAAGAACCAGGGCGGAAGATCCTTCAACAGCGGAATACCGCGACGTGATACGACCTCGTCGGTGCTGTAGAGACCGCCGATGATGGTCTGTTCACCATTGAGGAAGAGCGCCTGCGTGTTTGCCGTGGAGCGGTCGATCGCAACACTTCCACCGAAAGGTCTTCCCGAGCTGCGCTCAACCTGTACATCGAGATGGATGAACTCGAAGTCGTTGGTAGTCGAATCCGTCGCAGCACCTTCCAGCAAGGTCGGCGTGACGTCGATGATGATACCGGTCGATACGAACTGAGTAACGGTGTTTCCGGCAAAATCGCGGACCTGGACCGGGATATCCGATCCGATTTGAATGCGACCCTGCTCGCCACTCTGAACGGTAACGGTTGGATTGGCGATGGTTTGTCCCACTCCCGAGGTTTCCATGAGGCGCATTGCCTGCGAGATCTCGAGCACATCTGGAGCAATCACGTACTGATCGGCCCCTTCAAACAGCTTGTCGGTGCGGAAGAAAAACCGTCCCTGCTGCTGGTTGCCCGTACCGCCGGTGCCACCCGTGCCACCCGTACCGCCGGTTCCTCCGGTGCCGCTACGAGCGGCATCACCAAAGATGACGTCCCAGTTGAGACCCATCTCCCGGGCTTTGGTCAGGTTTACTTCGAAAAGAATCGCGTCGATCTTGATTTCGCGCGTCTGACCGGTGGCGGGTATGTCGCCGGGAGCGGACGCGCCGGGCCTGCGCACGCCGTCCTGCTCTGCTGCGAGGCTGGGCTCGTGGGCTTCGGTTATCATGAAGTACTGCTCGGTCTCCCGGTAGGCTAATTGGTTGACCTGGAGCACGAGCTCGAGCGCATCGACGAAGTGGAGTCCGGAGATGCTTACGCCGATGGAATGACGCCGGTCTTCGGGATCAATCACCTGCTTGCCGGTAACGCGATCGAAAATCGGATTCAGAAACTCGATGAACTGGTCGAAAGGCGTCGACGGCAGGAAGGAGACGAGCTGGTCAGGCGGGATATATGCTCGCATCTGACGCTGCGGAGGCCGATCCTGAGCGTTCGCAGGCTCCGGGATCAGCGTGCTGATGCCGAACAACGAGACCATCAGTACGATGGCAATGTGTCGCGCTCTCGTGGGGTGTTCCATTCTAACACAGATCCGTACAAGTGATTGATGACGTCCTCCTTCGACCCACCTCAACCGCTTGAGTTGAAATCGATCAGGCTCAGCAGCCGTGAAGGAAACTTGCTGATCGGACGGGCCACAACTATGTGTTCACCGTGCAATCAGGAAGGGGTATCGACCGGATCCGTACGCAGTTAATAGAATGGAGAATATTTTCTGCAGCCGGCGTCTCAACTTGCCTGGCTATCAAGGACCTGCAAGGTTCTGGAAAGGAGGATTACACCCGGGAATGAGCCTCAAAACCTGGGAAACGAGCGCTGGTCCCTGAAATCTACCACGCGCGAGATCGTGTGGTCTGAGACGACAAATGAGTACCAAAACCCGGCAGGCCACGCCAGGCCCGGGCGCCACAGTCTCGAAGACCGCGTTGTATAACGGACAAGAGCCCCGGAACGGGCGACTCTATAACAAATCCAGAATCAATTACCGGAAAGCCACCGGGTCAGACCTCGCCGACCTCAGGTCCTTCCACTTTCTCCGTTATCTCCCCTTCCTCTTCCTCATCCCAGTTGCGAATCGTCTCAAGAATTGTGTCGACGATCTGATCTTCGGGGATTGTGCGGACGACTTTGCCGTGCTTGAACAAATGCGCACGGCCGCGTCCGAGGGAAACGCCCAGATCCGCACCGGCAGCCTCTCCAGGGCCATTCACGGCGCATCCCATCAGCGCGACATTCAGGTCTTTGTCGAACTTTGCGGCCTTGACGGCGGCCTCTACTTCATTCACGATAGAGAACAGATCACCTGCGAGGCGGCCACAGGTCGGGCAGGCAATAATGTTTACACCGGGGCGACCCAGACGCAGTGACTTCAGGATCTGATGTCCGACCTCCACCTCATGCACGCTCTGCGTTGCCAGGGAAACTCGGATCGTGTCGCCGATGCCATCGGCCAGCAAGGAGCCAATCCCTATCGAGCTCTTGATACTTCCGGCTTCGAGCGATCCGGACTCGGTCACTCCCAGATGCAAGGGGAAATCGGTCCGCTCGGCCAGCAGCCGGTATGCCTGGATCATAAAAAAAACGTCCGAGTGCTTCACCGAGATTACGATGTCCTCGAAGCCGTGCTTCGTGCAGATATCGATGTGACGCATTGCACTTTCAAAAAGGGCCTCGGGCTGCGGATATCCATATTTATCCATGATATCCTTCTCGAGGGAGCCAGAATTCACTCCAATTCGGATCGGGGTGCCGGCTTCCTTGGCCGCCAGCAAAACCTCCTTCTCCCACTCCTCTTTCCCTATATTACCGGGATTAATGCGCACCTTTGCCACGCCGGCCTCAATCGCGCGAAGTGCGTATTGATAGTTGAAGTGGATGTCGGCGACGACCGGGACGGGCGAGCCCTGCACGACATCGTCCAGCGCTTCTACATCCTCCGGACGAGGAACCGCCACACGAACGATGTCGGCACCGGCCTCCGCCAGACCAGTGATCTCATTGAGCGTGGCTTCGACGTCGTGTGTCTTGGACACGGTCATCGACTGTACTGAAATCGGAGCTCCGCCACCAATCTGGACGGACCCGACTTGAACGGGACGGGAAAGCCTGCGCGGCCGTTGCATATCGTTAATCAGTGCTTGATGTCTTAAATCGGGCGGTGTTACGGGGCGCTCTCTGAAAGGCTCCCGCTGTCTGCCCACCGAAGTCGCGCGACAACGGGCAGATGATCCGAAAGCCATACGCGAGGTACGCGCGCCTCAACAACCTCCCACTCAGGTCCGACAAGGATAAAATCTATACGAACTACAGGGAAACGAGTATGATAGGTAGCACCCCACCCTCTTCCGGCCTTGCGAAAGGCATCCTGGCGCCCTTCTGCCAGACGGCGATACACCCAGTTGTTGGGCGTACTGTTCAGATCACCGACCAGAATAACGGGTACCTCCTCGCTCTCGACCATGTTGAGCACCTGGTCGACCTCCCAGTTCCGGATCTGATACGCATGCCGATACTGGTTCATGTATCGGAACCAGAAGGCTCGGTCGAAGGCTGCCGGTTCATACTCCTGCCAGGGCTTGTCGCGGCCATAGGTTCGAAGATGGAGGTTGTAGAGGACCGCCTCTCGCCCTTTCCACCTGAATCTCGCACGCACCACGTTCATGCCTCCTTCGTCGTTGTCTTCAGGGTGCGTGAACATGACCTGTTCCTTGCCAAGAAATTCGACCTGACCCAGCACGGGCTGTGGCGTATTGAACCGGCCGTTTTCAAAATCTTTTCCCGCCGGGTCATATCCGAGTGAGTCGATGAGCACCTTTACATATGAAGGGGCAAGAATCGTAGGATCTCCTTCTATATAGGCGAGCGTGGCCTCCTGAAGCGCAGCAATATCCGGTCGCACCGAATCGACGAAGGACGCCATCTCAATTGTTTTGGTGGCCATCCGGTAACCCCACCATCTCGGCACGTTGAACGTCATGATGGTCATGTCATCGTCCGACGGCTGGGTCGTGTTGAAATAGCGCTCCCACGCCGGAAGTCGGATGACGGCAAGCAAGGTGAGCAGTCCCATCACCAGCACGAGGCCCAGCCGCCGCGCGATAATGTTCACGATGAGCAGGAGTACGATGGCGATCCCCAGAAACGGCAATGCCACGGCAATCATCTCGACCCACCAGAGCCCGCGTGGATAGCCGTAGTAGGCGAGGTACCCGAGTGCGAAAAGAATCGCAACAACCGCGTTAAGCGCCGACCATACGATGCTGGAGATGCGCCGCACCGCTCTACCTTTTGCTGGCCTCGTAGAGTGCGCGCTTCTCCTGCTCGGAGAGGGCGTCGTAGCCGCGCTCACTGATCTTGTCGAGAATACGATCGATATCGCTGGCCAATACGTCCTCCGATTCCGTCGGCGTCTCTGCCGCCCGTCCGATTCGACCTGCTATACGCGGCTCATCGGGCTCCTGGCCGCCGAGCCACGACCCAATCCGCTCGAAGAATCCGTCCTCCTTCTTCTTTCGACGGGTTCTGCGAGAGGACCGAGAGCGCTCGCCAAGGAAAATCGAGGTCCATGAAGACAGGTCTCGACCGGACGCTTGGGCCCGCGCGAAGAGATATCCAAACAGAGCGCCGCCCAGGTGCGCAGTCACAGCCGTCCGACTGCCGGCGATGAAAAGTATATCGAGAACGAGAAAGCCTACAACGACCCATACCAGTCGGACCGTCCCGATAAACATCAGGCCAATGCTCTTATACGGATACGTGATTGCAACGGCCGTCATCACTCCGAGCACGGACGCAGACGCACCGTGCACATGTATGCTGCCCGGAAAAATATTATAGAACAGGATGGTGAGGAACGCCCCGCCCAGACCTCCGATCAGGTAGGCAGCCAGCAGACGGTGTGATCCGTTGAGCTCCTCATATTCCTTCCCGATCCAGAACAGCCACAACATGTTGAAGCCGAGATGCACCAGTCCCCAGAAGCCCACCCCGAGATGGATGAAGTTATAGGTGATGATCTGCCACGGCTTCAGTAGCAGCCCCGGCAATGCCGGATTCAACGCCAGGTAGTCCCTCACGAACGTCCGAATCCCGGGGATGTGCACGAACACAAGTGCCCATAGCACCCAGAAGGCGACGTTGATGGTCAGAATAGCCCGGATGGCTTTCGGCTGTACCCGGTACCAGGCCTGGAAGCGATTCACTTGATGCGGTGCTTGCTGATACGTCCGGTCATATACCAGCGACGTGGGCGAGGGTTCACCTCGGGCGCCGCTCAGGTGGTGGCTCTGTCGGGATTCCCGATGCGCTCCTGAAAGTAGCGAAGTGTGAGCTCAAGTCCATCTCGGCGATTGACCTTTGGCTCCCAGTCAAGTACGCGCCGCGCCTTTGAGATGTCCGGCTGCCGAACCTGCGGATCGTCTTTTGGAAGATCCTTGTACACGATCTCGCTGCCGCTACCGGTAAGCTCGATCACCTCTTCGGCGAACTCTTTGATGGTAAGCTCGTCGGGATTACCGATGTTTACCGGCTCAACCTCATCGCTCAACAGGAGTCGGTAGATACCCTCTACAAGGTCGTCGACGTATTGGAACGAGCGCGTCTGGCTGCCGTCGCCAAAAACGGTCAGCGGCTCGCCGCGCAGTGCCTGCCCCATGAATGTCGGAAGCGCCCGTCCGTCATCGAGCCGCATGCGCGGGCCATAGGTGTTGAAAATACGAACGATTCGCGTCTCTACACCGTGATAACGGTTGTAGGCCATCGTGATGGCTTCAGCGAACCGTTTCGCCTCGTCGTACACGCCGCGCAATCCTACCGGATTGACATTTCCCCAGTAATCTTCCTTCTGGGGATGCACCAGTGGATCGCCGTAGACCTCGCTCGTCGACGCAATCAGGAAGCGGGCCTGCTTGGCCTTGGCGAGCCCCAGTGCCTTGTGCGTACCCAGCGCACCGACCTTCAATGTCTGAATGGGATATTTGAGGTAGTCGATCGGTGAGGCCGGGCTGGCGAAGTGCAGCACATAGTCGAGGTCGCCTTCCACATAAATGTAGTTGGTGACGTCGAGTTCGATCAGACGGAAGCGCTCGTGCCCGATCAAATGCGCGATGTTGTCCGGCGAACCGGTAATGAAGTTATCTACACAGATGACCTCATGGCCTTCCGCGACAAACCGATCGCACAGGTGGGAGCCGAGGAAACCGGCCCCACCCGTGATCAGAGTTCGAGGGCGCCCGTTGCGAGCATTCGTCATAATGCGGTATGAGGGACCAGTCGATGTTGGAGAAAATTAGACCCGATCGAGGCAAGACCCATCGATCAGCGCCCGTTGACGGATACTTTTGTGTTGACGGGGTTGTACCTCGGACGGCCTATGCTGTAATAATCGAATCCTTTCTCTGCGACCCGCTTCGGATCGTAGAGATTGCGTCCGTCAAAGATGAGAGGCTCCTTCAAAAGCGACTTGATGCGGTCGAAGTCCGGCCTACGGAATTCGTTCCATTCCGTGCAAATGAGCAGCGCATCGGCTCCCTGAAGCGCACCGTAGTCATCAGATGAGTACTCCGCCAGATCGCCGAGTACGGCACGCGATGTCTCAATCGCCTCCGGATCGTAGGCCGTCACGGTGGCGCCGGCGTCGACCAGCGCACGAATGATGATGTGGGATGGAGCTTCGCGAATATCGTCCGTGTTCGGCTTGAAGGAAAGTCCCCAGATCGCGAAATGCTTGCCTGTCAGGTCTTCCCCGAAACGCTCTTTCACCAGATCGACCAGCTTCACGCGCTGCCGCTCGTTTACTTCGAGAACGGATTTCAGAATCTCGAAACGATATCCGTTCTGATCGGCCGTCCGATCCAGAGCCTGCACGTCTTTGGGGAAGCAGCTTCCTCCAAAACCGATACCGGGATACAGGAAATGCTTCCCGATACGACTGTCGAGGCCAATCCCGATGCGAATCTTGTCGACATTTGCGCCGACGATCTCAGAGAGATTGGCGATTTCATTCATGAAGGTAATCTTCGTCGCCAGGAATGCGTTTGCGGCGTACTTCGTCATCTCCGACGAGCGCTCGTCCATGACTACAATCGGATTGCCCTGACGCACGAACGGCTCGTAGAGCAGCGTCATGATCTCGGCGGCTCTGTCGCTGGTCGTGCCGATTACCACCCGCTCGGGCTTCATAAAGTCTTCGACCGCGGCGCCTTCACGAAGAAATTCCGGGTTGGAGACAACATCGAAATCCTTGCCCGACTCCAGTCCGTTCTGGATCATGACTTCGCGAACCCGATCGGCCGTTCCAACCGGCACAGTGCTCTTGTTGACCACCACCGTGTAGGATCTGGACGGATCGTTCCGCTTGAGTTCGGCCACATCCTTCGCCACGCCCATCACGTACGAAAGGTCAGCTGAGCCATCCTCTCCGGGAGGTGTGGGAAGGGCGAGGAAAATCACCTCTGCATCTTTGATCCCTTCGGCCAGGTCGGTCGTAAAGCGCAGACGTTCCTCGCGAAGGTTTCGCTCGAAGAAAACCTCCAGACCGGGCTCATAGATGGTAATTTTGCCGGACCGAAGCTGCTCGACCTTGTTCTCGTCGATGTCTACACACGTCACGAGATTCCCCATCTCGGCGAAGCACGTTCCCGTGACGAGGCCGACGTATCCCGTTCCTATAACTGCAATGTTCATGATTTCAAACGTTTCTTAAGTCATTTTCCGCACTACGGCCGGTGTTTGCAGCCGCGGCTCAGAACCGATATGATTTTGTATTCATGGACGGATTGGCGGCTTCATCCTGACAGGCGCCTGAGACGCCGTTCCGTCGATGTAGTTGCGATCGCGTTTCAAGGTGTTGTATCGGGACGGTTCCGCAGATATGAAGCATAACTTCTCCGGATTCCTTCCTGCAGGCTGACCCTCGGGGACCATCCCAATGCCTTGAGCCGCGACACGTCCAGGCGTTTTCGAGGCGTTCCGTCCGGCTTCTCAGTATCCTGAACGACCTCGCTCTTCGAACCCACGATATCTCGGATGATCGCAGCCAACTCTCGGATCTGGATGTCCTCGCCGGTACCGACGTTGATCACCGCATCGGGCGCGACGGCTTCGATTGCGTCCGAGGGCTGCTTCAACACATGGACGACGGCATCCGCCAGATCGTCACTGTAGAGAAATTCCCGCCGGGGCGTGCCCGTACCCCAGATCATTACCGGCGCATCTTTTCCGTCCTCACGTTTCGCTTCATGAAACTTGCGGATCAGTGCGGGCAGGACATGACTCGTTTTCAAATCAAAATTGTCACCCGGCCCATACAGATTGGTGGGCATAAGGCTGATGAAATCCGATCCGTATTGCTTCCGGTAGGCCTCACAAAGCTTGAGCCCCGCAATCTTCGCAACCGCGTACCACTGATTTGTCGGCTCGAGCGGTCCCGTCAACAAATACTCTTCTTTAATGGGCTGCTCCGAGTCCCTCGGATAGATGCATGAGCTTCCGAGAAATATCAGCCGTGATGTGCCCGTGCGGTGCGCCGCGCGTATGACGTTGGTCTGAATCGCGAGATTTTCGGATATGAAGTCGGCCGGGTATGTGTCGTTGGCAAGAATTCCGCCCACCCTGGCCGCCGCCAGAATGACGAATTCGGGTTTCGTCTCATCGAAAAATGCATCTACTGCCGACTGATCTGTAAGGTCGACCTCTTCGCGTGTCCGCAGAATGAGGTTGTCGTATTCCTCCCCGCGCAGCCGCCGTACCAGGGCCGATCCAACCAGACCACGGTGCCCTGCGACGTAGATTCGAGCATTTTTATCGACGAGATGCATAATTCTGCCGCACTTCGACCAATCCCTCTTTATCGCGTGAGTCGTTCGACGATGAGCGCCATCGAGGCGGCTGCCCCAATCACCGGGAACAGGTCGCGCCAGCTGACTCCCTGCCGCGTCACGGTTTCGACGGTCAGCACATCGCCCTCCTGCAATACCGGATCATCCTCGGCCACCACAACTTCGTTCTCCATCACTGAATGGAAAATCGGATGTCTTCCGCCCCCTTCATTCCGAACGAGCCGGACTTCGATGGTTCTGGACTCGCGTCGTCTCCTCTGCGCGATGGATGGACCACCCGCAACCGAGAAGAGCGTACTCAGCGTGGTGCCGCGCGGCACTTCATAAAGGCCCGGATTTCTGACCGTTCCCCAGACATTGACCAGGATGGTGACGTCGCCCGGCTCCGAGTAGTTGTAGTAGGCCGCCGGACTGTAGCGTGAACGCTCGAGCTCGTTGGTGGCCTGTGCCAGCGCCTCGGGAGCGGAAAATACGATTGCGAGGGTGGCCGCCAGAAGCAGCACAAAGGGTCGTAGGCCCATAGATCGATTCACTTCTGATTCAATTCAGTTTCAAGCAGACGTACGTTAAACAGTACGGAGCGGGGTTGACTCCTCAGCCACTCGCTCTCCGTAATACTCCGCGTAGCCATAGCCACCGTAGCCGTAACCGTATCCGCCATATGCCGAGCGGGCGTCGAAGCGGTTGATAACCACTCCGGCGAGTGGCGCGCCTACATCCCAAAGCGCCTCCATGGCGTGCTCGATCGCGGGCACTTTCGTCTCATTCGCCGAGCAGATCAGCACGGCCGCATCAACCTGTGCGGCCAGCAGCATCGCATCCGAAACGGCCAGTACGGGCGGCGAGTCGATGACAATCACATCGAACTCCTCCCGCATCTGAGTCAGAAATTCGCGCATCCGTCTCGATCCGAGAATCTCCGCAGGATTCGGAACGCTCTTGCCGACGGGGATCACGTAGAAATGATCAATCTCCGTCTTGAAGCTTTCGATAGATATGGACGACGTATCGAACAGCACATCCACCAGACCCGGCTCTCGCCGCATGTGGATCATCCTGTGCCCTGATGGACGGCGGAGGTCGGCATCGATGTAGAGCGTGCGTCGTCCGGACTGCGCCATAGTGACCGCGAGATTGAACGAGGTCACGGTCTTTCCTTCGCCCGGCCCCGGACTCGAGAAGAGTACCGTCTGCACGACTTTGTCAGGTCGACTGAACTGCAGGTTCGTCCGGAGTCTTCGATAGCTTTCAGCGATGGGCGACAGCGGGTTCAGCACCGAAATGAGGGATGTGCTGTACGTGGTGCCGTCGATCTCCACCGATTCCTTTCCACCGAAATCGCTCCGGATGACGGAGCTCATGTTCGAGACTACGCCGACGACCGTCATGCCCCGCTTGCGGAGGTCTTCGGGCTTGCGGATCCGGTTATCCACGGCGTTTCGAATGAAGGCGAGTCCGATTCCCAGCATCGTTCCCAGAACGGCGCCCAGAAGGAGATTCAAGGGAACGCGTGGACTCACCGGACGCGTTGGCACGATGGCCTCATCGATCACCTCGACATATCCGATTTCCGAAAGCTCAGCAATTCTGGCTTCCTGAAGCTTGCCGTACAAGGTGGTGAACATCTGCTCACTCGTCTGAAGATTTCGCGTCAGACGAGCCAGGGCCACCGACTTATTCGGGATGGCGTTGAGCTCCCGCTGGTAGACTTGCAGGCTGTTCTGGAGGACCTCCAGACGAGCCTCAGCCCCCTTGATGGCAATTTCCTTCTCCAGAATATTCTGGCGGATGGTTGCCACCGCCGACAGTACCTGCTCGGGGCTGCTGCCCTGGAACGAAGACGATTGAACGTCGAGCACATCGGCGGTAAGTCTGTCGCTCGTTTCGACAAGCTGCTGGTTCAGCTCCTCGATCTGCCTCCGCTTGCGCATGATCTCGTCGTCGCTCTCGGGATCGGCACGGAGCTCGGGATTTCGGGACAGACGCTCCTCGATCTCCATCTGCACGAGTCCGATGCGCTCGATCAGACCTTGCACGAATACGTTGTCGGTGGAAGCAAGCGTGCGAGAGAGGCCCGGCCGGATCTGTTCCAGTTCGTCTTCGAAGGCATCTCGCTGAGCCTCCGCCGACCGCAATTCGAACAGAGCTTCGTAGCGTGCCTGTTCGAGCGTGAAAATCTGCTCGAGCAGTCGGCGTGCCTCCTCGTCCGGCGCGACAACACCACTGGCCTCCGAGTAATTCATGATGTCTCGCTCAGCGGCCGTGAGCATACTGTCGAGACGCTCCGTCTGCTCGCCCAGAAACTCGCGTGAAGCGCGCATTCTGGCGCGGCTCGAAACCTGATTGAAATCGACGTATTCCGTTGCGTACAGATTCGCGATCAGCGCCGCCTCTTCCGGATCCGTGCTCGTGACGGTCAGCTGAATCATATCCACATCTCGGCTGACCGGCTTCACGCTGAGATAATCCTGCCGCAGCCTTTGCACGACATCGCGCGTCTGCGGATCTCGTTCATCCGCAAGTGGACGAAGAACGGTCAACGGCTCGGTGGTACCTGGAATCACGGCAATATCCTGAAGCCTGTGTGCCACGCGCTGAGCAATGCTCCGCGACTTCAGGATTTCGATCTCGTTGGCGATGTTGCGGCTACCCGACTCGATCCCCAGCAGCTGACCCAGCTGGGGCCCCGACGACTGGTTGTTGACATAAAGCGTGCCCGAGGCCTCATATTTTGGTGCCTGCAAAAATGTGTAGGAGGCCACTACGATCAATACGGCCGCAAAGCAGCTGAGAATGATCCATTTTCCTTTCAGGAGGATCTCCATGATCTCCCGCAGTGAGATCTCATCCTCGACAAAGTCTTCGTACGGTGCGCGGCTCACACCATTGTCACGCAGCGGACTGCGCTCGCCCTGGTATCCGTTGTTTTGCAACATAACTGGTTCGACTGTTGATCAATTACCGGAGGAACGAGCCCGGAATTCTGACGAATCGATTGATAACACTTGAGTTATAAGGAAATTTATTCCGCTGAGTCAGCGAATGCTTCCGATACGATGAGCCACCCCGATCCGAAACAGCGTCAGAAAATCATACGACCGTGATCGCTGAATCAAATCAATGGCATCACCCGGCATGGCATATCGGCCACCTGCTTCGGCAATGACCCCGATGGACTGCGAAACCGCCACATCCACACCGATCGCCACATCCAGCGCCACGGCAGACTGCATACTGTCGTTAATTTTGATGAAGCTGCTTCCTACGCCTCCCCGCAGGTAGGGCGTCGCGATGGCCCTCGGCAATAACCGGGCCATCAGAGATCCGGATAACGTATGGAGCCAGGGGCTGCTGTCATTCTCATCAATAAAGGGGAAGCCACTCTTCTGGTCGAAGATTGTTGCATAGCGACCGGCATCGTATGCCAGAAGCAGGGCGAAGTGGTTGTTGAGATTGTACGCTCCGGCCACCGAGAAGACGGGTCCACCATTATTGAAGAACTCACTGAAAGCGGAGCCTTCTCTGGCGCCTCGCTCACCTCCGTAACTGGTGACTCCGGCGGAGCCCTGCACGAAGATGCTGCCCATACTGCGGTACCCAACCGCTTGTGGCGGTGTCGGTTCGGGCTCGGGCGTCGGTTCGGGTTCGACGACGGGCTCGGGTACCGGCTCGGGCGCGGTGTTGACCACCGGCGCCGGCGTTTCGGTGTCCGTCTCCTGCGGCGTCACCTGATCTTCTTCGGTGTTGCCGGTCTG
>CBFGXY010000017.1:0-13064 GCA_965652945.1 uncultured bacterium | reverse complement strand
CATCCCTTCACGTACCGGTGGAGCGCAGGTACAGATCCTGCATCCCGCCACGGGTGAGTCCCTCGGCGTGCTCGACCTGACAGGCGTAGAGGGAGGCACGTTCCCCATCAATGAGGTCTCCGTGACGTTTGACGGGCAGATTTTCGTCGCAAACCTGGCCCAGGCCGGTGAGGATCTGAAGATCTACCGTTGGACCAGTCAAGACGGTGCTCCAGAGCTTGTCTATGAAGGCCAGCCCGCTGAAGCCACGCGGTACGGCGACGCCCTTCACGCATCGGCGGATGGAGATGACGTACTCGTGTTCGTATCGGGCAGCGGTACCGAGAACATCGCCATGATCAGACTATCCGACGGCGAGTCGACGGTCGAGATCATAGAGCTCGATGACGACATCGCTCGTCAAGGCATTTTCCGCGTCCCGGGTGAAGACAGCCTCTGGGTCAGCGGAACGGGCACGGCGCTCACAAAAATCTCCTTCGATGGAACCGTCGGACGAGAAATTGCCGATGACGTGGTGGCACATGTCTACGGAGACATTTACCACTTCATCTGGCACGATCGGTCCTATATCCTCACAGGTCCCGAATTCTTGACGGACCACCGGTTCGTCGTCGTGGACGTTACGGATGCAGGCCAGGAGCGGGTCGTGTACGAAACCATCGGCCTGGGTGGTGAGGCGAATGCGAATGCGGTAGGATTCGTTACCGCAGACTGGAAGCGCGGCAACTTGATCGTGGGCGCCACCAACAATGCCATCGCGGCCTTCTCGCTCGAAGAGCGGGAGAACACCGCGCCGTTTGCTGGTGGTATCGCTCGTCCGCTTCACAATGCGACCCTGGTGGTTGAGGGCGACGGCGATCAGGTGATGGAAGTGATCTGGCGCCATGGGATCGACCCCGAGGGAGATCCGGTTCTGCACACGTGGCAGCTTTCGACGTCCAGCTCGTTCGATACCATCGCTTTCGAGGAAGAGACGATGAGTGATACCACGACGGCCGTTTCCTATCAGGATCTGGCGGCCTTCCTGGACGATCAGAACGTGGAGCCGGGAGCAAGTCTCCAGGTGTACCACCGCGTAGTGGTTTCGGATGGCGAGCTCACAGCGATAAGCGCAGCCAGCAATCTGACGCTCACACGCGGTACGCTGACGAACGTAGACCCATGGTCTACGCTGCCGACGGAGTTCGCCTTGCAAGGCAACTATCCCAACCCCTTCAATCCGACCACCAACATCCGTTTCGATCTGCCTGAAGCGGCAGATGTCCGAGTCGAGATCTATGACGTTCTCGGCCGCCGGGTGATGGAAATGCGGATGGATGGCGTACAGGCTGGAGCGGACCAGAACATCCGTGTTGATGCGTCCAGTCTCGCCTCGGGCACGTACCTCTACCGCGTCGTAGCAGAGACGGCCAACGGTGTTCACGAAGGCACCAGAAAGATGGTACTGGTCAAATAAGTCTGAATCCTCCGAGATTCAAGAACCCGGATCGGCGCTCAGTCGGTCCGGGTTTTTTATTTGTATGACATATCAGAGAGCCTTCAGTGTGGCGGCCTACATCTTACTCACAGTATCGCCCCGTCGGGCTTGATTCCACTTGACGGATTCTTTACTGTTAAAGCTTGTGATATAAAAAACCCGCCCTTCGGCGCTCCGCGTTTCGTGCCGAAGGTCGGTGTAGTCCTCATTTCAAGAAGCTGACTCGATGACCATGTCGGATTCCCCCCAGGCTGCAACTGGAGCCAATATTTATCCCCCTCCGGCCGATTTTGTGCGGCGCGCGCACATCAATTCCCTGGAGCAGTATCGTGAGATGTACCAGCAATCCATCGATGATCCAGAGAAATTCTGGGCAAAGGAGTCGAAGCGTATCGATTGGATCGAACCGTATACGAACCTGAAGGATGTGTCATTCGCGCAGGATGATGTGCACATTCGGTGGTTCGAGGGAGGCAAGCTCAACGCCTGCTATAACTGTGTCGATCGGCATCTCGACGAACACGGCGATCGAACCGCCCTGATTTTTGAGCCCGATGACCCCTCGAACGACGCTCGGCACATCACTTACAGGGAGCTGTACGAGGAGGTAAATCGTTTCGCAAACGTACTCAAGAAGCACGGCGTCAAGAAAGGCGACCGCGTTACGATTTACTTGCCGATGATCCCTGAGGTCACTTTCGCTATGCTTGCCTGCGCGAGAATCGGGGCCGTGCACTCCGTGGTCTTCGCAGGGTTCTCTCCCGACTCGCTCGCCGACCGCATCCTCGACTGCGACTCTCACATCCTGCTCACAGCGGATGAAGGTCGCCGCGGAGGCCGTACCGTGCCGCTGAAAAAGAATGCCGACCGCGCACTCGAGCGTACGCCGCAGGTTGAATCCGTCATCGTGGTAAGAAACACGGGCAATGAGGTAGGATGGCAAGAAGGCCGCGACCACTGGTATCACGAAGAACGGGAGACCGTCGAAGCAGAGTGTCCTGTTGAACCGATGGATGCAGAGGATCCACTATTTATCCTGTACACCTCGGGTTCAACCGGAAAACCGAAGGGAGTGGTTCACACCACCGGGGGGTACTTGGTATTCGCGGCGTTCACTCATGAAGTAGTTTTCGACTATCACCCGGATGACATCTACTGGTGCACGGCCGATGTCGGCTGGGTGACCGGCCATACGTATATCGTGTATGGCCCGTTAGCAAATGCCGCCACGCAGGTGTTTTTCGAAGGAGTTCCGACCTATCCCGACGCGTCCCGCTTCTGGAACGTGGTCGATCGGCATAAAGTCACGCAGTTTTACACCGCTCCGACGGCCATTCGCGCACTGATGCGGCAGGGAGAGGAGTTCGTTCGCAAGACGGACCGATCCTCGATTCGGCTGCTTGGAACGGTTGGCGAGCCCATCAACCCCGAAGCATGGCGCTGGTATTACGAGGTCGTGGGTGAAAACCGTTCACCTATCATCGACACATGGTGGCAAACTGAAACGGGAGGCATCATGATCTCCCCTATTCCTGGTGCAATTCCTGCCAAGCCGGGCTCTGCCACGTTCCCCTTCTTCGGGGTTAAACCACAGATCGTCGATCAGGATGGGAAAGTTCTCGACGGCGTCGCGGAAGGGGTGCTCGTGATGGAGGACTCATGGCCGGGCCAGGCACGGACGCTCTTCCGCGACCATGAGCGATTTGTCGAGACCTATTTCTCGACGTATCCGAACAAGTATTTTTCGGGCGATGGATGCCGCCGGGATGAGGATGGATACTACTGGATCACGGGCCGTGTAGATGACGTCCTGAATATTTCTGGACACCGTCTGGGAACGGCAGAAATCGAAAGCGCTCTGGTTCTGCACGACGACGTAGCCGAGGCGGCCGTCGTCGGATATCCGCACGATATCAAGGGTCAGGGGATTTACTGCTATGTGACACTCAACGAAGGTGTCGATCCCTCTCCGGAACTGAAGGAGGTCCTCATTCAACTCGTTCGGTCGGAAATCGGGCCCATCGCCCGCCCCGATATCATCCATTTCACACCGGCTCTTCCAAAGACACGCTCCGGCAAGATCATGCGTCGCATCCTGCGCAAGATTGCGGCCAACGAATACGATCAGCTGGGCGACACCTCGACCCTGGCCGATCCATCTGTTGTGGAAGAACTGATCGCGGAGAGGAAAGCCTGACGGCATCTCCGGTCAAATCCTGAACGGCGACGGGCGCCATATGCTTGAGCTCCGAATCGAGCGTGTGGCGCCCGCTTGTTTAACGGTCATCGACCAGAAACTCGGCTTGAATCGGATCAACCGAGACGCGGACGCGGGAACCTGAGGGGCACGTACCGGCGGGAGGCCAGATGCGGTCGTCCACGTGGAGCCTGCTTCCCTCCCACTGCATCTGAACGCTGCGGCCACGGTTGACTACGAATTCGGGAGTCAACCTCTCCCCATCGATGAGGCCTTGAATGTAGTCCACCACCCGCGATCGATCGTGTTCTGAAATCAACACCACGTCGAACATCCCATCCATCGGATCTGCCTCAGGTGCAAGAACTACGTTCGACCCCGCCGAGGGAATGTTCATCACCTGTACCAGGATGTACGATCCTGAGTGCTCCCGCCCGTCGATCTCGAGATCAACGTCGACCCGTAGGATTTCCTCGGAAAGCAGGCGCATAATCTCGAGAGCCGCTCGTTTCTCATCATCCACAAGATTCCGATTCTCGCGTTTTACTTTTTCGAGCGCATGCATCGTCTCGGCCAGAAGACCGACACCGAGAGCCTCCATGAAGTACCGCTCGCTGGAAAGTCCCTCCACTTTGCCAAGATCTAACGACCGCGTTTTTCCTGCATGCAGCCGGGAGATGATCGAGGTCAGCTCCGGATCTATGTCGAGGGCCATGGCCATGTTATTGGCCGTGCCCAGCGGGAGGACGGCGATACGCGTGCTGGATCCATACGTCGCTCCAACGACCCGGCGGATGGTTCCATCGCCACCGGCCACAACGACGGTTTCATATCCCGGATCATTCAACCGGTCCTTCCAATAATGAGAGTCAACTTCTATATAATCTATCTCGATATTCGCATCCGAAAAGATCTTCAACAGGTCTTGAGCCTGTGGTGAGTCATCGCCAGCATTCGGATTATGAACCAGCGCAATGTGCATAGATGTCTGAAGGGAAACTTACGTGATGTATCGGGGCCGGATGCCACCAATGGTAGCACGAATGGTAAGCCAGGGAAGCTTTACCGGCTGAAACATTCCGCACATTTGTATCTGGACTCATGCGAATTCTTGTTACGAACGACGACGGTATCTACTCGCCTGGGATCGCCGCACTGGCTGAAGTAGCATCGGAATATGGTGAGGTGCGCATCGTGGCACCGGACGTCGAACAGTCCTCGATGGGACATGCCATCACCTCGAGGCGCCCGCTTTCCTACACGCGAACACCCATTGGTGACTTCGAGGCCTATCGCGTCAATGGGACGCCCGCAGACTGCGTGGCACTTGGGATCCATCAGTGGGAGGACGTCGACATTGTATTGTCGGGAATCAATCTCGGCCTCAATATCGGAAACGGCATTTGGCACTCGGGAACGCTTGCCGCTGCAAAACAGGCACCGTTACTGAAGGTCCGAGGCGTTGCCCTGAGCACGGTCGCCGGAGATTCCGGACCCAATTTCGATCATCTTAGACCCTATGTGCGAAAGGTCATACGGTACCTGATCGACTACGACGGAGCGCCGCTGGTGAACGTCAACTTCCCTCCTGAACCAAGAGGGATGTGCTGGGCCCGCCAGTCGGTACGACATTATGATGGAAAGATCGTACCGTCGACCGACCCCATGGGTCGCGAACACTTCTGGTTTACGGTTGCCGCGGTCGAACAAGTGGAAAAAGGCACGGATCGATGGGCAATCGAGAACGGATATGTATCGATGACTCCGCTTACCCTGGACTTAACGGATGAAAAAGTACTTGAACGTGCCGTCGAAGAAATGCCCGTATCATGATCCACCTGAAATCGATCGTACGGGGAAAGCATCGATTGTAGTTTTTGGCGTAGATTCAGAAACCTCCAACGGAATAGTCTGACTCTCGATGCGTGGATTCGCACTGGCCTTTCTCAGTTTCGGATTGATCCTTATCACTGCCGGACCAATGATCTGGGGCGAAGACGGCCATCTGATGGTGGGCCGCGTCGCAAGCGAGGCGCTTCCGGCCGATATGCCCGATTTCTTTCGTGAAGCCGCTGCCCAACTCTCGTACCTGAATCCTGAACCCGATCGATGGAGAGATCGCCTCGAGCGGAAACTCGACCCAGCCATGAACGCCGATCAGGCACCTGAGCACTATATCAACTTCGAGCTCATTCCGGCTCACATACTGGATGCTCCTGATCGGTATGCGTATCTGGACTCGCTCCACTCGATGGGAATCGACCCGGCGGGCCTGCTGCCCTTCCGCATTCTCGAGCTAACCCAGCGTCTTCGCGTCGGATTTCGTCTGTGGCGGGCCGAAGAGGACTCGTCGGTGCGGCGTTACATCGAAGAGCGGATTATTAACGATGCCGGGATTCTTGGTCATTACGTCGCAGACGGCGCCAATCCGCATCACACATCGGTTCATCATAATGGATGGGCCGAAGGATATCCCAATCCGCATGGGTTTATGCCCGAGCCTCACTTTCACGGCCGATTCGAAAGCGCATATGTGAGCGCGAACGTGACGACGGACGACGTCAGGGCGGCCGTTCGATCGACTTCCCGGGTGTATCCAGAACTACGCCCTGCAATTCTCAATTTTCTGGACGAATCGTTTGGTCTGCTCGAAACACTCTACGAATTGGACCAGCAAGAATCCTTCAATGCCTACACTGTGGGCGCCGATCATCACGCCTTTGCGGTATCTAGGCTTGCTCGCGGCTCCGAGATGCTACGCGACCTATGGTGGACCGCCTGGATCACCAGCGAAACCTCGATGGAGGAATAACACCTCTCGGTTATTTCCCGCACATCGAACTCTCGGTATCCGTTCCGAGCGCTAGGGTCGGGTCTCGGTGCGATCGAGCGGTTCATGACGGATCTCAACAGGCAGCGGCCGCCGGGCGATCTCGTATTCCTCGACCACCTTACCCCCGATCAGGTGCTCGTCGATGATACGATCCAGGACCTCAGGCGTGCAGGACCTGTACCACGTGCCTTCAGGATAGACCACAGCGATAGGACCCTGCATACAAACCTGAAGGCAGTTGGCCTTCGTACGAAAGATTCCTCCACCGTGCGTCAGGCCGTCCTCTGATAGCCGTTTCTTGAGATGATTCCAGGACTCAAGACTTGATTCACGGTCCGAACACTTCGGCTTCGTCTGGTCGCAACAGAGAAAGATGTGCCGCTGAATTTGCCGGATTCCAAGCCTCTCGATCTGACGCTCGAGTGCATCTGCCATTTCGGACAGCGTTTCGTGTAATGATGATATGAACGACATTCAAGGACAACCGAACTTGTCCGGCCGGTCATCCGCTGCTCTAATTGCCCGTCAATAAACGAATACCCGGGGCAACGTTCCGCGGATTCACGGTCCGAACACTTCGGCTTCGTCTGGTCGCAACAGAGAAAGATGTGCCGCTGAATTTGCCGGATTCCAAGCCTCTCGATCTGACGCTCGAGTGCATCTGCCATTTCGGACAGCGTTTCGTGTAATGATGATATGAACGACATTCAAGGACAACCGAACTTGTCCGGCCGGTCATCCGCTGCTCTAATTGCCCGTCAATAAACGAATACCCGGGGCAACGTTCCGCAGAGGGCTAATGGGACGAGTCATCATCATTGTGACGGATCTATCACGTTGCACGTCAGGGACGAAGATGTAACTCGATCCGCGGTGCGTAAGAGGCGTCACGACGTAATTTAGTTCGATTCGACCCGGGGCGACCCGGCCCCGTCATTTGGCTGGGGCGCGCTTCGGGAGATTCGCCTTGCCAGGGTATTACCAACCACCAAATTCAATTACCATGCGCAATATTTTTCGAGCCTTGCTCGCCGGCTGGGGTGCCAAGAAGCTTGGCGGGGGCTGTTTCACCACAATCATCCTTTTTATAATCCTGTACTGGCTGATCGGCGTGGTCTTCTAAGGAGTGGTCTTGCTAAGCCAGGAAGAGGGCGCCATTGGTTACCTGCCGCCTTCCTCCAGCTTAGCTTCATCCCAGAGTTGGTCCATCTCCTCGATCGTGGAATCGGCAGGGATGCGCCCGTCTTTTTTCAATCTCCGCTCGATGTGCTGAAATCGGCGGACGAACTTATCGTTGGTTCGCCGAAGTGCATTTTCTGGATTGATACCCTCGAATCTTGCATAGTTGACGAGGGCAAAGAGAAGATCGCCGAATTCTTCTTCTGACCGCTCAACCGGCGCCCCTTCCTCGACGAGGGTTCTGAATTCACCTATCTCCTCATCGACTTTTTCCCACGCACCCGTCCGTTCCGGAAAATCGAACCCTACCCCAGCTGCTTTCTCCTGAATGCGAAATGCCCTCAGCAGCGACGGCAGCGTCCGTGGTACACCCTCAAGGACCGATCGACGTGTGCCCTCCTTCAACTTTATCTGCTCCCAGTTCTGGAGGACTTCCTCCGTTCCCGACGCTTTCGTATCCCCAAAAACGTGCGGATGACGGCGCACCAGCTTCTCCGTCTCGCTGTCGATTACATCTCGTATCGTGAAGCGTCCTTCTCCTTCAGCAATCACACTGTGGAAGACCACGTGCAGAAGCAAATCGCCCAGTTCCCTCTTCAGCTCATCATAGTCCCCGCGATCGATCGCCTCCACGGTCTCAAAGGCTTCCTCGATCAGCAGGTGCCGGATGCTCTCATGGGTCTGCTCACGATCCCACGGGCAATCTCGACGAAGCTGCCGAACGATTGACACGAAGTCTGCGTACGCTTCTACGTTTGCTTTATCTTCGGTAAACTCGGAATTAAAAATTTTCTGATCAGCCATTTCAATCTTTTGTTGTACCCTCGCATCGTAACCTCATCCACGGTGAACGTTTCCAGTTTGGATATGACACGCCGCTGACAGATCGGAGTATTTATTTTTAAACAAAAGGTTATGCGAGACCTGAACCTTGTCTTGATGTATAAGAGCTCGAAGTAAAGTCATCGATGCATCTCCTGGTATTCACACTGCGGACTTGGCCGGCCTTGGCCGGTGGACTCATGTAAATGCCAGGACAAATCACACTATCCACTCAAAACCTGAGGAGGTGTTATCATGGCACGTGGAGTCAATAAAGTTATCCTGATCGGCCGCCTGGGTCAGGATCCAGAACTGCGGTACACTGGCAATGGAACTGCCGTTTGCAATCTTAACCTGGCCACAAACGAATCGTATAAGGACTCGAACGGTGAATGGGTCGATAGAACGGAGTGGCACAAGGTCGTTGCCTGGGCCCGCCTGGCCGAGATTTGCGGTGAGTATCTCAAGAAGGGATCGCAGGTTTACATCGAAGGATCGCTTCAGACGAACAGTTGGGAGGACCGCGACGGCAATACCCGCTATACGACTGAAATAAAAGCGCGGGAAATGCAGATGCTGGATTCGAAGGATGGCGGCGGTGGCTCGGACTATCAGTCGGGCGGGGGACGCAGGCAGAGCAATCAAACTCGAACAGGTACGAACTCCGGACAGAAAGTTATGGCGGACGAAGATACCTTTGGTCCAGACGACGACCTCCCGTTCTGATATTTGTAGTGTAGAGATACCTGAAAAATGGGACGTCGCTGCCTGGCGGCGTCCCATTGTTGTTTCAAAGATGTGGAATTGATGGAACCTGTTTCTGGATTAAGCGAACCCCCACATCAATTGAGCGTCTCAGGTCACCTGAATCTATGCCGTTCCAACTCTGTCCCAATTTCTGATGCCGGGCTCGCAAACCTACGACGACCGTTCTATCGCCATGGCCGAGGACGCACATATGCCGTTCGACCAGTTTCTCGATGAGTATCGATCGACGTTACGGCAGGTTTTTACCGATCGCGGAGATATCAATAAGTTCAGTCTGAACAGAGATATGCCGCCGTATGTGATGCGTGAGATTCGTGCGCGTGATCCGCTTTCCGTGTTCGTGGCATCAGAGTATGGTGGTCGTGGGATCAAGCCGCACGAATGCCAGGCCGTGCTGGCCGCCTCATCGTACGAGTCGCTCGGCCTGTCGCTGACCATCGGCATCAACGGCGCACTTTTTTTGCAACCGGTAGGCAAATACGCATGTGAGTCGCGTCGCGGCGAGGTGTTCGACCGAGTCCTGCGGCAGAAGAATATGGGCGGGCTGATGATCACCGAACCCTCCTTCGGTTCGGATGCGCTCAGCATGAAAACGCACTACCGACCTACCTCCGACGGACGCTTCCACATAAAAGGGCTGAAGCATTGGGCAGGACTTACGGGATGGGCCGACTTCTGGCTCGTTACCGCCCGTCGCCGTGATGACGACGGCTCATTGGCGCGCGACATTGACTTCTTTATATGCGACGTAACCGATCCGGATCAGCAGATCGAGGTGGAGGAGTATTTCAATAACCTCGGTTTGTACATGATTCCGTACGGACGAAACCGGATCGACGTGAGGGTAAGCGAAGACAGCCGACTTCAATCGCCAAGCACCGGCATCAAGATGATGCTGGACTTGCTGCATCGGAGCCGCACGCAGTTTCCCGGAATGGGTATGGGGTTTCTTCAGAGGATGCTCGATGAGGCCATCGCTCACTGCCGCGATCGCATTGTCGGAGGAATGAGCCTTCTGAAGTATGATCAGGTTCAGGAGCGTCTTTCGCGTTTGCAGGCTTCGTTCACTGTCTGTAGTGCAATGTGCACCTATACGAGTGAGCATGCGCATATGGACCGCGACATGTCTAAGGAGGCCGTTTCGTCGAACGCGATCAAAAGTACCGTTACGGATCTAATGCAGGATGCAGCCCAGTCGCTCCTACAACTCGTTGGCGCAAAAGGATACAGGCTTGATCATATTGCCGGTCGTTCGATTGTCGACAGCAGGCCTTTTCAGATTTTTGAGGGCTCAAACGACATCCTCTATCAGCAAATTTCGGAAGGCGTCCTCAAGCTGATGCGAAAGACGCGCGAACGAAATCTGTTCTCGTACCTGAAGTCCTACAAATTGACGGAGCGTGTCACAGACATGTTCAAGGACTCGCTCAACGTCAATGTCGACCTGAATCTGAGCCAGCGTAAACTCGTTGATCTCGGCCGCGCACTGGGCCGAATGATCTCGATGGATTTCGTTGTAGAGCTGGGTGAGCGAGGTTTCCGCTCGGATCTCATCCAGAACGCTCTCGATACGATGCGTGGAGATGTGGAGCGGCTGATGACCAGCTACAAGCTGGCACCGATCACCAACGTGGTGGAAGACTATCAGGACGAGAGCGACTGGACGAAGTTCGTGAGATCACGGTAGGGTCCAGACCTCGACTCACATTCCTGCCAGCCTCTCAACGTTCTCGGCTGTCCGCAATGTGCGGATGATCTCATCCAACTCTCCGCTCATTACCGACTGAAGAGGATAGTTTTTCTGATCGCCTTCCAGGCGGTGATCCGTTACTCGATCCTGGGGATAATTATACGTACGGATCTTTGCCGATCGGTCACCCGAGCCTACCATCGATTTCCGGGCTTCACTCCGCTCGGCATTGCGCTTCTCCATCTCCATATCGTACAGCCGTGAGCGCAGCACGCGCAGAGCCTTGTCCCTGTTCTTATGTTGGCTCTTCTCATCCTGGCACGTCACAACGAGACCTGTCGGGATGTGCGTGATTCGGACGGCTGAATCGGTAGTGTTGACCGACTGCCCGCCCGGGCCGCTCGACCGGTAAACATCGATTTTCAGGTCGTTTGGTTGAAGGTCTACATCCACGTCCTCGGCCTCCGGAAGAACCGCCACCGTGGCTGCCGACGTGTGTATGCGACCACTGGATTCCGTGGCGGGGACGCGCTGGACCCGGTGGACTCCACTCTCATATTTGAGTCCGCCGAACGCGTCCGGCCCCTGCACGCTCATTATGATCTCCTTGAACCCTCCCTGCGTGCCCTCGGAGGCCTCGATCACCTCGACCTTCCATCCCCTGGATTCCGCGTACCGGGTGTAAAGACGGAATAAATCCCCCGCAAAAAGGCTTGCCTCATCTCCTCCGGTGCCGGCCCGAATCTCAAGAATTGCATCTCGCTCATCCTCCGGATCGCGAGGAATCAAGGCGAACTGTAGTTCTTCCTCCAGTTTGGAAATCGACTCTTCAATGGCGTCAAGTTCCTCACCCGCCATCTCGGCCAGTTCCCCATCGGGCTCTTCGTCAAGTAGCTCACGCAGCCCGCTGCGCTCCTCCCGGGCACTATCGTACCGATCGATGATTGCCACGATGTCCGCCAGTCGACCGCGTTCGCGGCTCAACTCCCGCATCTTCACAGGATCGGTCGCCACCTCCGGCTGCGCCATCTCAGCATTCACGTCGGCAAACCTATCCTTGATTTCTTGCAGCGTCTCGAGTTTTATCATCGCGGGGAATTGTGGGATTCTGAGGCCAATTGTACGCCATGCCATGAGGCTGGTTCACCCACGATTCGGTTCGCGCGCGGATGAAACAGCCCTGGTCATCCGGCCTTATTCATCCGTCACGCATCCCTTCGATGCCGACTTCACGCTTCGGATGTACTTATAGAGCGTCCCGCGCGTGGCCTTGTATGGCGGCTGCTTCCACGCACGCTGCCGGCGCTGCATCTCCTCCGGCGACACATCCACATTGATCGTGCGCGTAGACGCATCGATCGTGACCCGGTCGCCATCTTCGACGAGCGCGATCGGTCCGCCCTCCTGCGCCTCCGGGCACACATGGCCTATGATGAACCCGTGCGATCCCCCGCTGAAGCGTCCGTCTGTGATGAGCGCCACGTCCTTGCCGAGACCGGCGCCCATGATCGCGGACGTCGGCGTCAGCATCTCCGGCATCCCCGGTCCGCCTTTCGGCCCTTCGTAGCGTATGATGATCACATCCCCCTTATTGATCTCCCCGTTCTCGAGTCCCGCCAGCATGTCTTCCTCGGAGTCGTAGACACGCGCCGGACCGGAAAAATGCAGGCCCTGCTTCCCGGTGATCTTGGCGACGGCGCCTTCAGGCGCGAGGCTTCCGCGAAGAATCACCAGGTGGCCCTCGGGCTTGATGGGATTCTCAATCGGGTGGATGATTTCCTGACCGGGCGTCAGTCCCGGAAGCTCTGCCAGATTCTCAGCCACTGTTTTTCCGGTGACCGTCATGCACGATCCGTCGATCAGGCCGTGCTCGAGCAGGTACTTCATGACGGCCGGCACACCACCTACGGCATGGAGATCCGCCATCACGTAGCGGCCGCTCGGCTTCAGGTCGGCCAGCAGCGGAACGCGTCTGGCGACACTCGTAAAGTCATCGATCGTGAGGTCGACATCCACCGAACGAGCCATCGCCACGAGGTGCAGCACCGCGTTCGTCGAACCGCCCAGGGCCATCACCACCACCATCGAATGGCGCCTG
>CBFGXY010000016.1:0-13382 GCA_965652945.1 uncultured bacterium | reverse complement strand
GTCCTATGCGCGGGTCAACGCCGGCTCGTCATCTGAGAACAAGGCATTTCTGGACGCGTTGAAGACGGCGCTCCGGCAGGAAAATCTCGGGTTCTGATGAGCTGTGATTGGCCGCTCCGGAGCAGGACCATTGCCTAAAAATGCTGGATTTTACAGAATGAATTATACGCAGGTAGACATTATCGGCTTGTCGACGAGCCCTTCGAGCGGAGGCGCATACGCCCTTGTACTCGGCGAGGTCGACGGCAACCGCCGCCTGCCGATCATCATCGGAGCGTTTGAAGCGCAGGCTATTGCGTTGGAGTTGGAGAAAATTCAGCCGCCGCGTCCCATGACCCACGATTTGCTTCGGGATACGCTCGAAGCCGTCGGCGCCGACGTTATTGATATCATCATCGACGAACTCCGGGAAGGTACGTTCTTCGCTAAAATTAGATTTTTGCATAACGGAGAGGAAGGACAGCTCGATGCTCGCCCCAGCGACGCGGTAGCGCTTGCCGTGCGAACGGAAGCACCGATTTATGTCTCTCCCTCTGTGTTGGAGGAAGCTGGTATCCCTGCCGAAGAGGAGGGGGAACCAGCCGCGATGGCATCTCGCTCCGTCGAGGAAGAAGAATCCTCACCGCTGACCCGCCTCGAAAAAATGGAACGCCAGCTCGAGAAAGCCATTTCCGAGGAAGATTACGAACAGGCCGCACGGCTGCGTGATGAGATTCAGCAGATGCGCGGCGATCAGAAGAATTAGTTTTGGCGCCTGTCGCCGAAATGTTTTCGCTCAGGCGGAGCCGCATGCGTGAGGCATGTGCTCCGCCTTCTTTATTGAAACCATTGAACGTTACATGTCTGAACAAGCACGGAAGAGTGAGATGACGACGGCGCTGTCGAACCTTCCGGGTTCTACGAAGCTCGTACACGATTACATTTCGCAGGTAGAACCGGCGACAGCGTATTACGCGGGAGGTGCGCCGAATCAGGAAGGGCTGATTGCATCGGTCAATAAAGCCGCGTCTCGGAAGATGGATCGTCAGAGAATATCGGACGTCCTCGTCAAGCAGAACTCAGGGTGGGGAATGCCGGCCGCGGTCATAGATAATGCCCGTTTGCTTGCGCAAGCCGATTCCGCCGCAATCGTTACCGGCCAGCAAGTAGGGCTTCTTGGCGGGCCGCTTTATACGATCTATAAAACAATCACGGCCATTCGAATCGCTCGAGAGTTGTCCGCCGGCACGGGTAAGCCAGTAATCCCTGTCTTCTGGGTGGAAGGAGAAGATCACGATTTCGATGAGATCGCGTCATTCAACATATTGCGGTCCAACGAGATCCGGACGTTTACACTCGAAAGTCCTTCAACCGATAACCCGGGTGCTGTAGGGCGACTTCTGCTGTCCGATGGTATCGAAGCGATGCTCGAGGAGCTCGCCTCCATGCTTCCGCCGTCTGATTTCCATGAGGAACTCTTCGGAGCGCTGCGTGAGGCATATGCACCGGGACGATCGATCGAGGATGCGTTCGTTGCGTGGTGGAAAAGGCTCTTCGCGGACTACGGACTGGTCTTTATGAACCCGGACGACCGGGACCTGAAGCAACTCACCACACCCCTGTTCGAACGGGAGATCCAGAATCCGTCGGTCTCCGCGGAACGAGTCGAGGAGGTGAGCCGAAGCCTTGAATCCGAGGGATATCACGCGCAGGTCAACGTCAGACCATCTAATATTTTCCTGTTAACTGACGCCGGAAGGCTTTCTCTGGATGTTGACGGTGATGGGTTCGTGCTTCGTGGGACCGATCGTCGATACAGCCGGGAAGAAATGGTGGCGTGGCTAAAGTCGGAGCCCGAAGCGTTCAGTCCGAACGTGGTATTGAGGCCGCTCATGCAAGATATGCTGCTGCCTACAGCGGCCTACATCGCAGGACCTGGCGAAATCGCTTATTTCGCACAGTACCGCGGTGTGTATGATTGGGCTGGAATCAATATGCCCGTAATCTATCCTCGGGCATCGGCCACGTTGATAGAGCCTAAGGTGGAGAAAGTCTTCGAACGCTATGATATCTCCCTCGAAGACTTCGTTGATGGCGTTGATACGTTATTTAGCAAGATCGTTCGTACGCTTTCATCGCATGACTTTGATGCCGAGTTCTCAGCGCTTCTATCAGCAGTCAACCAAAGCATCAACGACATCAAACCTACAATTGAAGATGTCGACCGAAACCTGGGCCGCACGACGGAGGCAACTCGTGCCGCGATCATCAAAGAGATCGATCGCCTCAAGGACCGGGTCCTCCGTGCTGAGAAACGTCGTCATGATGAGGTCCGCTCGCAACTGGAAAAGACCTGGGTAAACATCCTCCCGGAAGGGAGGCTGCAAGAACGGGTTATTTCACCCGTATACTTTCTCAATAAATATGGTTTCAGTCTCATTGACCAGCTCATGGACGGCCTCGATGTGGAGACTCACGATCATAAGATGATCTCCTTGTGAACCTGCCGGTTCGCACTGAGTGAGCCAGGCCCATCCATGCTGCCCGTTTCAGAGATCCGCATCCAGAACTGAATGAACGGACTACCTGCGCCTTTTAGTCCACGCGTCGAGCAAGCGATCGAACTCGCCGCCAAATGGCACGACCTGACGTACCGAAAATCGCGGTGGCGAGATGCTGCATTTGACGTGGCTCCGCAAGAAACGCTTCGCGTACCTGTGATGGCTCACGTTACGGCGGTTGCTCTGATCGTGCAGCGTATGGGATGGGGTGATGAGGTTGTAGCTGCTGCGTTTCTGCATGATGCCATCGAGGATGTGAATCGGTACGGGATGGTCATGAAGCAGGATCGTCTGACAGAACTTATGGGAAAGCGTATCGCGGACCTCGTTCTTCAGGTGAGTGAGGAGAAGTATGATCCCGATGGTCGCATGCGTACATGGCGGCAGCGCAAGGAAGGTTATCTGGATCGAGTTTCTCGCGGAGGTCCGGAAGCCGTGGCCATCAGTCTCGCCGACAAATACCATAATCTGTGGTCGATCAATGAGAGCCTGACCCGGGGGATGGATCTCTTCGGAGACGTCCAGAAGCCCGAGACGCTCAATGCGGGTCCGGAGGATCAGCTGTGGTTCTATTCGAGTATCCTCGAAATTGCGAAGTCCCAGCAGGATCCACGTTTTGAGACATTGCGGGAGCGATTCGAAGCAGAACTGGGGCGCTTCGAATACCTTACGGGAATCACCCGGTGAGCTTACCTACGTTCAAGCGATGCTCTACCATGATGCATCGATTGGCTACGTAGGGAATGTTCTCCGCCGCAGCGATCTCGGCTGCCTCCAGACTTGAAACCCCGAGTTGCGTCCAGATTAGCGGCGTGTAGCCACGAGCGTCCCGAAACTCTATCACTTCTCGCACAATACCCGCCGTGTGGCGGGGGTTGCGGAAGATATTCACGATGTCGACACGTACGCCGTCCGGTATGTCGGCAATCGAAGGATAGCAATCGAGTCCGAGTATCTTATCATAGTTCGGGTTGACCGGTATAATCTCAAAGCCGTTCGAGAGCAGGTACCGGGCGATCGTATGGCTGGTCCGACTGGTACGGCCGCTACATCCGACGATGGCTATGACGCGGCTTGAGCGAAGATGCGATATATGATCGGTCATTTCAGGCGAGGTGGTGATCAGAGAGAGTCTACAGCGCCGAAATGTCCATAGTTGTTTCCGTCGCGTGATATTCCACAAACTGCCTACATGGGAGACGTCAAGACCCGACCGGGCGACTACTCACCACAGGTTCGCTGAACAAACATCACGCCGGGTTGTATTTTCGCCGCGGTGCCCGGTCCTCGGCATAGCGGTACCCATTCATTGGCCTTACACAATAGTTAGATAATGGCAGGATATCCCTTCTCTGAGATCGAACGTAAGTGGCAATCGTTTTGGGAGCAGAATCGCACGTTCCGCACACCCGACGAGCCTCCCGCCGGCAAACCGAAGTTCTACGTGCTCGACATGTTTCCCTATCCCAGCGGATCGGGACTGCACGTAGGGCATCCCGAAGGATACACGGCCACTGACATCGTCGCCCGCCACAAGCGGATGAAAGGCTTCAATGTACTCCATCCGATGGGTTGGGACGCCTTTGGACTGCCGGCAGAGCAGTATGCCATCGAAACAGGTACGCATCCGAGGGCGACCACCGAGCGGAATATTACGCGATTTCGCGATCAGTTGAAGTCGTTCGGGTTCTCGTACGACTGGAGCCGGGAGGTAAATACCACAGATCCCGATTACTATAAATGGACGCAGTGGATCTTCCTCAAGCTCTTCGAGCGGGGGCTTGCCTATATCGATGAGATCCCCGTGAACTGGTGTCCGGCTCTCGGGACGGTCCTGGCGAACGAGGAAATAATTGATGGCAAAAGTGAGCGGGGGGGACATCCAGTCATCCGTAAACCCATGCGGCAGTGGGTATTGCGAATCACTGAATACGCGGACCGTCTGCTCGATGGTCTGGATGATCTCGATTGGCCGGAGTCGACCAAAGAGATGCAGCGGAACTGGATCGGCCGCTCGGAAGGTGTGGAACTGGATTTTGCGGTCGCCGGTCATCCCGACGAAAAGATCCGCGTCTTTACGACTCGGCCGGATACGCTTTTCGGGGCCACGTACATGGTTCTCGCGCCCGAGCATCCTCTCGTTCAAAAGATTGTTTCGGACGACCAGCGCGGAGACGTAGAGTCCTACGTTGAGGCCGCCGCACAGAAGAGCGAGCTCGAACGTACCGAACTACAAAAGAGGAAGACCGGAGTATTCCTTGGTGCAACCGCCGTCAATCCCGTCAACCGGAAAGAAATACCAATCTGGGTGGCTGATTATGTTCTGGCGGGATATGGAACGGGCGCCATTATGGCCGTCCCGGCACACGATCAGCGAGATTATGAATTCGCCAGAACGTTCGATCTCCCCATCACGGAAGTTGTCTCGGGTGGCAACGTAGAGGAAGAAGCGTACACCGGCGAGGGCACGCTGGTAAACTCATCGAGTGATCTCGTGTCGATCGACGGTCTCAGCTCAGAGGAAGGAAAAGAGAAAATATCAGACTGGCTGGTACGGCAAGGAATCGGAGAGCGAAATGTCAATTATAAGCTGCGCGACTGGCTCTTCAGCCGACAACGCTACTGGGGTGAACCGTTTCCAATCATTTTTGTCGATGGAGAGCCGAAGCCGGTTCGAGAAGAGGACCTTCCCGTAAAGCTTCCGGAGGTTGATTCGTACCAGCCCAGCGGAACAGGAGAGAGTCCGCTCGCAACGATCGATTCGTGGGTCAATACGGTCGATCCTGAAACGGGCAAACCGGCTCGCCGAGAGACGAACACGATGCCTCAGTGGGCAGGGTCGTGCTGGTACTATCTGCGCTTCATTGACCCCCACAATCCGGGAGCACTTGTGGATTACGAGAAGGCCCGATACTGGCTCCCGGTGGATCTCTACGTCGGAGGAAGCGAGCACTCGGTCCTGCATCTGCTCTATGCACGATTCTGGCACAAGGTGCTCTACGACGTGGGCGTCGTGCCGACGGAGGAGCCGTTCCAGAAGCTCGTCCACCAGGGCATGATCCTGGGTGAGCTGGAGTTCCGAAAGTACCTCGATGAAGACGGCCATCCGATCTCTGCATCGAATGCAGGCAACACGGAGGGGTCGCGATCTGAGCGTGTAGCCGAATCGGCGGTCACCAAAAAAGGCGAGGCATTCGTTCTAAAGGATCGGCCTGAAATCCAGGTAGAAGCGCGAGCCTTTAAGATGAGTAAGAGCCGAGGGAATGTTGTCAACCCGGACGTCATCGTTCAGAAATATGGGGCCGATTCGCTTCGGCTGTACGAGATGTTCATGGGCCCGCTCGAGCAGGTTAAACCCTGGGCAACCAGCGGGGTGGAAGGGGTTCATCGATTTCTGAACCGTGTGTGGCGATTGGTTATCGATTCCGATTCGGAGGAAGTCAGGGTGAAGGTTACCGATTCGGAGCCCTCGGCAGACCAGCTTCGCCTACTGCACCGCACGATTCAGAAAGTGGGCGACGATATTGAAGGACTTCGGTTCAACACCGCAATCGCTGCCATGATGGAGTTCGTTAACGAAGCAATGCGGTGGGATGGCTTGCCGCGCGCTATTGTGGAACCGTTCCTTCTGATACTGAGCCCGTTCGCTCCTCACCTGGCGGAGGAATTATGGAACCGGTGCGGCAATAGCGACACGCTCGCATACGAATCGTGGCCCGAGGTCAACGAGCAGTATCTGCAGGCCGATCAGATCGAAGTTGCCGTGCAAGTAAATGGAAAGGTTCGCGGAACGATCACCGTCCCCAGGGATGCGGACAAAGTCGAGGTGCTGGCGAAGGCGAAAGAGGATCAAAACGTGGCGCGTCATCTCGAAGGCAAAACGATGCGAAGAGAGATCTACGTTCCGGGTCGTATCGTAAATCTCGTCGTAGGGTGAGAATCATGGATAGCATGAAACTGGATGTATTAGCGTTTGCGGCTCATCCTGACGACGTCGAATTATCCATTGGCGGCACGATCTGTACGCTCACGAAAGCGGGATACGACGTCGGTGTCGTTGATTTTACGCTGGGAGAGCTGGGATCGCGCGGAACGCCCGAAGGGCGCCTTCTGGAAGCCGAGGAAGCGTCGAAAGTCATGGGTCTCGCTTCGCGCGACAACATCAGGCTGCCGGATGGAAACATCGAAAACACGCCGGATGCGCGGATGCGCCTCATCCGGTTGATTCGCCGATACCGCCCTCATATTGCGCTCATAAATCCGCTGGAATGTCGCCATCCGGATCACGGAGATGCAGCCCGTCTGGCGATCGATGCCATGTTCGCGGCCGGACTCCGAAAAATTGAGAGCATCGATACCGACGGATCGAACCAGGAGCCGTGGCGCCCGAATCACGTCCTTCATTATGAACAAACGATCGAAATCGATGCAACGTTCATCGTGGATGTGAGCGACGTGTGGGAGCAGCGCCTGGAAGCCATCGCAGCCTTTCGCTCGCAGTTCTTCAACGAGTCGTACGAGGCGGAAGAGGATGAGCCCCAGACATTTGTCAGCAACCCCGAGTTCTACAAGTGGATCGAGGCCCGCGCAAGAGCCTATGGCTATAAGATCGGGGCCACCTACGGTGAGCCATTGCAGTACCGGCATGGTCCCGTCGGCATATCCGATCTCATGAACGTCTTATCCTCGGAAAAAGAATTCCGATAAACGGATAGCCAAAAGTCCCCTTGTCAGTACCTGAGAAGCACGTGCCGCATGAATTGTCGGTGAGGCGGGAAATAGGAGCATCGACGGCCGTCTTAATTGGCTGGCAGCTGCATTTTGCTGTGTATTCGCAGTGCGCCCGAACATTGACAGGCGCTCCAACGGCGGCCTATATTAGCAATTCTACATCAGCAGGAATATTTCGATAAATGGCGGATACAAGCGATTTTCGCAACGGCCTGACACTGGTCTGGAACGATGATCTCTGGACGATCGTCGAGTTTCAGCACGTCAAACCCGGAAAAGGAGGAGCCTTTGTGCGCAGTAAGCTCAAGAATGTGCGCAACGGCAAGACGATCGACAATACCTTCCGGGCAGGGGAACGCGTCGAAACGGCTCGAATCGAGCGTCGTCCTCATCAGTTTCTCTATGAGGATGAGCTGGGCCTCCACTTCATGAATACTGAAACGTACGATCAGTTTTCGTTGCCACTCGATCGCGTCAGCCGCCGGGAGTTTATCAAAGAGGGCGCTACCGTAGACATTCTTTTCTACGCGGAGAAGGACGAGCCCCTCAGCACGGAAATTCCGACCAACGTCGATCTCCTCGTTACCCAGACGGATCCAGGACTCAAAGGTGACACCGCCACGGGAGGGAGCAAACCCGCTACGCTCGAGAGCGGCGCGACGGTTCAGGTACCTCTCTTCATCAATGAAGGGGATCTGATTCGAGTGAACACCGAAAGTGGCGACTACGTCACCCGCGTCTCAGCGGCCTGACGAGGCCGGCAACTCACCCTTGAGAATCAGGTAAACACGGATGGATTTATCCCGGATTAGAGAGCTGCTGAAAATCGTCGCGGAAAGTGACGTTGCTGAAGTGGAAATCGAGGAAGACGACGTCAAAATCGTCGTGCGAAAAAATGCCGCTTCGGTGATGGTTCAGCAGCCGTCGTTTCCCTTCCCCATGTATCCGATGCCTGGTTACGGCATGCCGCCCGCAGCGGCGCCGTCTCCGGCTCCAGCCCCGCAGGCACCGGTTGTGCCGGCCGATGATGCGGCCTCCGCATCAGACGATGAGCAAGGGCTCGTACGGGCGCCGATCGTGGGTACATTCTACGCCCGGCCATCCCCCGAAGATGAACCCTATGTTTCGGTAGGCGATCGGGTCGAGGTTGGAGATGTACTGTGCATCATCGAGGCCATGAAACTCATGAATGAGATCGAGAGTGAGGTCGCCGGCACAGTCAAGAAGGTGCTCGTCCAAGACGGGAATCCGGTCGAATTCGATCAGCCCCTGTTTGTTATTCAGCCGTAACTCTGCCGTCGTTCTGGCAACCGAAGCTTTCCACCTGTGATCAAAAAGGTTCTAATTGCCAACCGCGGCGAAATCGCCCTCCGGGTCATTCGTACCTGTCATGAAATGGGGCTGAAAACGGTTGCTGTTTACTCGACGGCCGACCGGGACGCGCTGCACGTTCGATTCGCGGATGAGGCGGTTTGTATCGGCCCTCCACCGTCTCGAGACAGTTATCTCAGACCGGATCGAATCATTGCTGCCGCGGAAGTAACCGGCGCCGATGCGATACATCCGGGATACGGTTTTCTTTCTGAAAACGCGGAGTTCAGCGCCATCTGCGGCGATCATGGCATCGAGTTTATCGGCCCGTCGCCTCAGACCATCGAACTGATGGGCAATAAAAGTCTGGCAAAAGCCACGATGCAGGCTGCGGGCGTGCCGGTGGTTCCAGGCTCAGAGGGCGTTGTAAAGGATGTAGAGGAAGGCAGGCGCATTGCCAATGAGATCGGATACCCGGTTATGATCAAGGCGTCTGCGGGCGGAGGCGGCCGAGGAATGCGGATCGTGCGGTCGGAAGATGCCTTCGCGCGGGAGTTCAACCAGGCGCGAAACGAAGCCGAGGCGGCATTTGGGAATGGTGCGCTCTATATCGAGAAATTCGTCGAGAAGCCGCGCCACATCGAAATTCAGCTTCTCGGCGACGGCCAGGGCACGGTGATTCACTTCGGAGAACGCGAGTGCTCAATTCAGCGGCGGCATCAGAAGCTCGTCGAAGAATCACCTTCACCCATTGTCGATGCGGACCTGCGCGCCAGAATGGGCGAGGCTGCCATCCGGGGTGCAGAAGCTGCAAACTACGAAGGTGCGGGCACAATCGAGTTTCTCGTGGATGCCGATCGGAACTTCTACTTCATGGAAATGAACACGCGGATCCAGGTCGAGCATCCCGTGACCGAAGAGGTGACCGATACGGATCTCATCGAATATCAGATCCGCGTGGCCATGGGCGAGAACGTCAGAAAACGCGACGTGATTATGCATGGTCATTCCATCGAGTGCCGCATCAATGCAGAGGATCCTGCACGGAATTTCAGCCCCTCGCCAGGCGTAATCACAACGTTCCATCCTCCCGGAGGCCACGGCGTCCGACTCGACACGCACGCCTATGCGGGTTATCGAATTCCGCAGTATTATGACTCGATGATCGCCAAACTCATCGTGCGTGCCCGTACTCGGGACCTCGCCATTGACAAAATGGCGCGCGCCCTCGATGAATTCGTGATCGAGGGGGTGAAGACGACGATCCCATTTCACCAGCAACTCTTCCGTGACGAACGGTTCCGAGCCGGTGATTTTGACACCCACTTCCTCGACAGCTTTGTCTTCGAAGATCAGCCAACCTCTGATTAAACGCCGACTGCCATGAAATTCCCCGACGACCTGCGCTATTCTAAGGATCACGAATGGGTTCGTCCCGAGGAGGACGGATCGACTCTGACAATGGGCATCACGGACTTCGCCCAGAGTGAGCTGGGAGACATCGTGTTTGTAGAACTGGAGCCGGAATGGGAAGAGCTGGATCAGGAAAGTGTTTTTGGAACGGTAGAGGCCGTCAAAACGGTGTCCGAACTCTTCATGCCGGTGGCGGGCACGATCGTGGCCGTGAACACTGACCTCGAAGATAATCCCGAACTCGTCAATGAAGATCCGTACGGAAAGGGGTGGTTAGTGAAGATCAAAATGGACGACCCGTCGCAGCTCGATGGCCTGATGTCTGCGGATGAGTATGCAGAAATGGTAGCCTGATCATATCCGGGTGACAGAGCATCGCACAAATCCCGACACTCGATCAACTCTGTCTCCGACTGTGCGAGCTGAAGGATGCACCAGAAGATTGTAATACTTGATTTCGGTTCGCAGTATACGCAGTTGATCGCCCGACGAATTCGGGAGTCGGGCGTCTACAGTGAGATACATCCGTGTACCTTTACCGCTCAGCAGGTAAAGGCGTTGGAGCCGCACGGACTGGTGCTCTCGGGTGGACCCTGTTCGGTATATGATGAGGGCGCACCGCAGTTCGATGCCGCTCTGCTTGATCTGAAGCGAGAGGATGGAGCGCCTGTTCCGATTCTCGGAATCTGCTACGGATTGCAGGCGATGGCGCGATCGATGGGAGCCGGTGTGGAAGGGGCGGATCGGCGAGAGTTCGGAAGGGCGTCTCTAATCGTCGAGGACTCGAGCGACCTGCTTGCAGGCGTGCCCAGCGGTTCAATCGCCTGGATGAGTCATGGAGACCAGCTGACAGAGCTGCCCGAAGGATACGAGGTGCTTGCGCGCACGCAGAATGCACCGTTCGCCGCAGTCAGGTCGTCGCAGGGCCCATATTATGGAGTCCAGTTTCATCCCGAGGTGGCGCATACCGAGCATGGACGCGAGATCCTGGAAAACTTCACCCACGTAATCTGCGGCTGCGACGGCGACTGGACACCTGCCTCGTTCATCGAGCAGAAGATCGATCAGATTCGGCAGACAGTGGGAAGGGAGCATGTCATTCTTGGACTATCCGGAGGAGTCGACAGTTCGGTGGCGGCCGTGCTGCTTCACCAGGCGATAGGTGATCAGCTGACCTGCATCTTCGTCAATAACGGCGTGCTCAGAAAAGGAGAGTGGGAGCAGGTTCAGGCTGTTTTCCGTGAGCACTACCATATCCGTTTGAAGGCTGTCGACGCCTCTGAGCTGTTCCTGAAGAACCTTGAAGGCGTGGCCGATCCCGAACGAAAGCGCAAGATCATCGGCAACACCTTTGTGGAGGTGTTTGAGGAGGCGACGCATCAGGTAGACGCTGAAATTGGACGGCATCCGGTTTTCCTCGCCCAGGGAACGCTCTATCCCGACGTGATCGAGAGCGTATCCTTCAACGGCCCGTCAGCTACAATCAAAAGCCATCATAATGTCGGGGGATTGCCCGAGAAGCTGAATTTCGAACTCCTTGAACCCTTCCGGGAACTCTTCAAGGACGAAGTCCGAGAGATTGGGAAGCTGCTCGATGTGCCGGAGGCCATCGTCAACCGGCATCCGTTCCCGGGCCCGGGTCTGGCCATCCGCATCATCGGTCCGGTAACACGGCAGGCCGTGAGCGTGCTTCGAGAAGCCGATGCCATCTTTATCGAAGAGTTAAGGCGTCATGACCTCTACGACGAAGTCTGGCAGGCCTTCGCAGTGCTGCTCCCGGTGCAGACGGTTGGGGTGATGGGTGATGAAAGGACGTACGAGCAGGTTTGCGCCGTGCGAGCAGTCACGAGCATAGACGGGATGACGGCCGACTGGGCGCATTTGCCACACGAGTTTCTGGCACACGTTTCGAGTCGTATCGTCAATGAGGTCCGGGGAATAAACAGAGTCGTGTACGACATCAGCTCCAAACCGCCGGCAACAATCGAATGGGAGTAGTACAGTGATGACGCAGTCTAATATGGCGAGAAAGGAGTGGTGGGCGATCGGTGTTGTCGTGTGTACCATCTGGTGGACAGTATTTCCGAATCGATCCGCCGAAGCACAGAATCTGACCGCCCCGATTCCCGTGAACGAGGAGGCCGCCTCCATATTTATGCAAGGTGTTCAGGCGTTCGAGGCGGGAGACTACGGGATGGCTTATCGCCGTTTCCGACTGGTGACCGGCTCATACGAATTCAACCGTTCGACCACGGCGGCACTGGCCATGGCTGCCAAGGCATTATATCGAGACGGGCGCTTCGAGGAGGCGGCGCGCCTTGCTGGTGATTTTATCCGCAGCTATCCTACAAGCAGTTATCGGGAGGAGATTGAACGGGTTTGGACCTTCGCTGCGCAGGAAATGGAAGCACAGGCGAACCGTCGTGCCCTGATGCAAATTGGGATCGCGCTGCCGCTGACGGGATCGGCCGATGTTGCTCAATCGGTTTTCAATGGAATCCGAATTGCGGTCGATGCGCACAACCGTGTCTCAGGAGACGAGCTGCCGGTACGGATGGTCTTTCGGGACACCCATGGCGATCCGTCGACCGCGCGAGAGATTATCGCGGGGTTCGACCGGGATGAGATCGATGTCGTGATTGGACCCGTTTTCAGCGATGAAGCCAGAGCGGCAGCAAGTGAAGCGGAGCGGCGAGGACTCGTGATGATGGCGCCCCTGGCGACGGATGCTGACGTGGCCGACGGCAGACGATATGTTTTTCAGGCCAATCCTCCGATCGTTGTGCGTGGGCGCGTGATGGCCTCACATGCCCTCAGGTACGACGACGGGCCTTATGGAATCATAGCCCGTATCGGAGACAGCCTCGGAGAGCGGATGGCGGAGGGCTTTCAGGATGAGGTGATGATGCAAGGAGGCACAGTCGAATTCTATCAACTTCTGGATTCGAATGCCGACTGGGCGCGAATCACATCCGTGGTCGGCAGGGATACGCTTGAGAGAGCTCCCGCTCTTTATCTCGCCCTCGCCGGAACTGGTTCGCGGGCCGGAGCAGATGCTGCGCTGCGAGGACTTGCCGATGAGGGTGTTGCAACGACCATATACGGAGCCGACGGATGGCAAGACGTGAGTGATCGTCAACTTGCCTCGCATTTCAATACCACGTTCGCCACCGATTATCACGTCGAAACCTCGTCGAGTGGCGTGCGCGATTTTGAACGAGCCTACCGCGAGATTGCAGGCAGCGCACCCGACCGGCCTGCTTTCACCGGATACGACGTAACTACGTTCGTGCTCACGCGGCGTCTCGCCAATCCCGAAGCAGCACTCGAGCGCATCCTCCACAACGACGCCGTCTACCAGGGACTTGGTATTCGGCTGGACTTCAT
>CBFGXY010000015.1:0-13587 GCA_965652945.1 uncultured bacterium | reverse complement strand
GCGCCAGCGTCAGGTGCTGGCCCATCCGGTAGAGCTCGACGCCCGAGATGTGCATCTTGCTGGACGGCATCGACGTGCTCATTTACGACATTCAGGATGTGGGGTCGCGGTCCTATACCTACATCTCTACGATGGGCCTGGCGATGGAGGCCGCTGCTGAGAAGGGTATCGAGTTCTGGGTCCTCGATCGGCCGAATCCCTTGGGAGGCAAGATTGAAGGTAACATTACGGAAGAGGGGTTCATCTCCTTCGTGAGTCAGTTCAAAATCCCCTACGTCTACGGGCTAACGTCGGGTGAGCTGGCCCAGATGTTGAACGGTGAACGAATGCTGGAAAATGGTGCCCAGGTCGACTTGCACGTCGTTCCGATGGAGAATTGGAACCGAAGCATGACCTACCTCGATACGGGACTGCCATGGGTGCCCACCTCGCCTCACATTCCGCATCGTCATACGGCCGTGTATTATACCGCGACTGGAATCATGGGAGAGCTTCAAACTCTTAGCGAGGGTGTAGGCTATACGATGCCGTTTGAGATCATGGGGGCTCCGTGGATCGACTCGCACCTGATGACGGAACGTATGAATGCTCTGGGCCTTGAAGGCGTTACGTTCCGCCCAATCACGTGGCGGCCTTACTACGGTCGTAATCAGGGAGAAGTGCTGCACGGTGTACAGGTCTATATCGATGATATCTCTCAGATTTCGGTCATGAGCCTGCAATTCCTGTTCATGCAGGAGCATCATGTGCTCTATCCGGAACACAATCCATTTGATACGACACCCGCGCGAATTCGCATGTTTGATCAGGTGGCGGGCTCGGATCAGGTGCGGATACTCTTCTCGGAAAACTTTCGATATGCCGATGTCGAGCCGTATCTAATCAAAGACGTTTTCGATTTCAGGCAAAGCTCACGACCGTATCATTTGTACCCGTGACATTCGCAGAGGTACGTGCCTCGGGTTGAGGGGGCGACTGGTAAGCCTGGCCCGGCATCTCTGCGTCGATTACCTCCATTTTCGTAAGGCCGTCTCTCAAAACCTAGAACGCTGTGGCTGAACAGGCTGAACCGGCAGAACCACAAGGAAAGCGCCTGAGTCCATGGGCGTGGGTCCCCTCCCTCTATTTTACTCAGGGTGTCCCCTACGTCATCGTTATGCTCGTCTCGGTCGTGATGTACAAGCGACTGGGCGTATCCAACACGGACATAGCGCTATACACCAGCTGGCTTTACCTCCCGTGGGTCATTAAGCCGCTCTGGAGTCCTCTGGTCGACCTGGTGAAGACGAAGCGGTGGTGGATCGTCACGATGCAGCTGCTGGTGGGGGCAGGGCTGGCAGGGGTAGCCTTTACAATACCCGCACCGAACTTCTTCCAGTGGACACTGGCCTTCATGTGGTTGATGGCGTTCAGTTCAGCCACTCACGACATCGCTGCGGATGGGCTGTATATGATCGCGCTGTCGAAGCATGATCAGGCCTGGTTCGTGGGAGTGCGGAGCACGTTCTACCGGATCGCGATGATCACAGGCCAGGGGCTGCTGATCATCTTCGCGGGCTATCTGGAATCAGCCACGGGGCTGGACCGCATAGACCTCAATGTCCGTGCAACGGCTACGGAGGCCGTTGAGGTGATTCATCCGTCGCGGATACAGACGGGGCGAGAAGCGGGAGAGCTCCGCATCGTGAGCTATCCGAACGAGCTCGAGATCAGTCTCGAACGTCAACCTGCTGCATATGTTGATTCCATCGTTGCACTGGCTCAGACCTGGAACGAAAGTCACGACTTCTATAAAGAGCTGGAAATCCGAAGGAATGATTCGGACAGCGAGTCTGAAGTTGAAACGTCCGTAAATACGAACTCAGATGGTTGGTTCAGGCGGACCATCGTCGCGCCACTCGAGGCATTTCTCAGTCGCCATTTCGCACCTAAGGAGATAGAGACCCGTGACGACGGCCTGGTCGGGAATGTCGGCGTAGCCTACTTCTACTTGTCGGGCCCCCCTGAAGAGGATGAGGAGGTCGTACTGAACTTCGGGCGAGACAGTGGTGCTCAGGATCTGCAGCTCCTCGAAGGAGAACGCTTCGTTTTCACCGGCGACAACTGGGACGTGCCCGCGATGGCGGTCGTCCGCCTGGACCATCGGCTCGACCAACCGGCAGAAGCGCTTTTTCGGGGCCGGGCTGGAAATATCCCGCTGGCGTGGTCTATCACGTTCATGTTGCTGACCGGCCTCTTCATTCTGCTCTTCCTGTATCACCGGTTCTTTCTTCCGAAATCACCCTTAGACCGCCCGGCCGTACGCGAAGCGGGACAGAACTTTATCTCGGAATTCTTCCGCACATTCGTTCTGTTTTTCCGGAAGAAGGGCATCGTAGTAATTCTCCTCTTTCTGTTGTTCTACCGCTTCGGAGAATCGCAACTCGTGAAGCTCGCCGCACCTTTCCTTCTCGATTCGCAGGAGGCGGGCGGACTGGCGCTGACGACAAGTGAAGTCGGCTTTGTCTATGGAACGGTCGGAATTCTGGCGCTCACCGTTGGAGGCATACTGGGAGGAATCCTTGCCGCGCGTCATGGCCTCAGGTTCTGGCTCTGGCCCATGGTCTTCGCCATCAACATCCCCAACGCCGCGTACATCTTCCTGTCGTACCTGATGCCCGACAACTTCCTGCTGATCAACCTTGCGGTGTTGGTGGAGCAGTTCGGTTACGGATTCGGATTCACAGCGTATATGCTCTTCATGATATACGTGTCGGAAGGCGAACACAAAACGGCGCACTTCGCCATTACCACGGGGTTTATGGCTCTGGGAATGATGGTGCCGGGAATGTTCAGTGGATGGTTGCAGGAAATCATTGGTTACCAGCACTTTTTCGTGTGGGCAACACTTTCTACGATCCCTGCTTTCATCATAACGGCGTTCGTGAAGATCGATCCGGAGTTTGGAAAGAAGAAAGAAGAGGTAGAACCCACGTCCATCGTGCCTACGGAGGACCAATCGGTCGATCCAAGTGCACCGCACGATGACGAGGCCCGCGCCTAATAGCCAATTTGAAGAAACAAGCCAGTCATTAGAATATGTCTGCTATCATAACGGTCATCCTTCCGTACAATCAGAACGAATTCACGCTCCAGACGATCGACGCGTTTGCGGAGAGCGATCTGGTAAACAAGATCCACTTGCTTACCAATGCTCCGGGCGAGGTCAACCGCTCGCGCGCACACGACCTGGTCGTCGACAATCCTCTGTCGAGCGACACGTTTCGGAAAATTGTCTCGGTCGCTGATACCGAATTCACAGCCATCCTTACCAGAGATACTCGAATCGATCTGGGGCAGTTCGCACTCGACCGATTCGTACAGGTAGCACAGGATACAGGCGCAGGGATGGTTTATTCGGACTTCATCGAGATCAAGGGCGATGCGCGCTCAAATCATCCGGTGAATGATTACCAGTTCGGAAGCGTCCGGGATGATTTCGACTTCGGCCCACTACTCTTCTTTCGGACAGAAGCTCTGAAGAAAGCGGTGGAGGCCTTCGAGTCCGATTACGAACACGCGGGGCTCTATGACGCGCGACTGCGAATCTCGCAGGACTGGGAGCTTGTCCGAGTCTCGGAGTACCTCTACAACACGGTTCAGACGGACCTGCGCAAGTCGGGCGAGAAGATGTTCGATTATGTCGATCCCAAGAACCGCGAGGTTCAGATCGAAATGGAGCGCGCCTTCACGGAGCACCTCAAGCAGATTGGTGCGTACCTCGAGCCGGTCTTCCGAGAAGTAGAGGAGACCGATCAGACATTCCCGGTCAAGGCATCGGTCGTGATTCCAGTTCGCAATCGGATCCGCACGATCCGGGATGCCGTTCGCTCGGTACTGACGCAGGAGACCGACTTCGATTTCAATATTCTCGTGGTCGACAACTTCTCGACCGATGGTACGCTCGAAGCTCTGCGTGAGATGGCCGCCGAAGACGATCGTCTGGTGGTTCTCGTACCCGATCGTAAGGACCTTGGCATTGGAGGATGCTGGAATGTTGCCGTTCACAGCGATCATTGCGGTGAATACGCAGTACAGCTCGACAGTGACGATGTCTACAAAGACAACACCACGCTGCAGCGGGTAGTCGATGTATTTCGCGAGGAGCGGTGTGCGATGGTCGTCGGCAGTTATGAGATGACCAACTTCGATCTCGAGCCGATCCCGCCGGGACTGATCGATCACCGCGAATGGACGCCTGAGAACGGGCGCAACAACGCGATTCGTATCAACGGACTGGGCGCGCCAAGAGCGTTTTACACGCCGGTATTGCGCGAGGTCAAAGTCCCCAACGTGAGCTATGGTGAGGACTACGCCCTTGGACTTGCCATCTCACGCGATTATCAGATAGGGCGAATTTACGAGCCCATCTACTGCGTGCGCCGCTGGGAGGACAACACGGATGCATCGCTGGATATCAAGGCGATGAATGCTCACAATGCCTATAAAGATAAACTTCGTACGTTCGAGCTGAAGGCGCGTCAGCAGAAAGTGGCCGCGAGCAAATGATGGAGGATAGATTTTTAACTCCCGCCGATCTGAGGGAGTATGGTGCGGACGCCTCCGACCTCGCATCCCAGGCTCACGCACTGCTAAAAGCGCAGTCCGAAACCTGGCCCATGCTGCAAAAAGGCCTGGGCACGCTCAGCACGGTGGTCGTCCGGACGATCGACTTTCCGGACTTCTCCATGAAGGTGCAGTTCAATCCGGGCCGCATCACGTCGTCGGCGGCGAAAGTCGATGCGGCCTCGATTTCCGAAAGGAAGTGCTTCCTGTGTCTCGAGAACCTGCCGCCGGCTCAGCGGGGGGTCGAATCGGGCGACTATGTCATCCTGTGTAACCCGTTTCCAATATTTCCGGAGCATTTTACGATCGCTCATAAGGAGCACATCGACCAGCGGATCGCAGGATCATTCGAAGAGATGCTGCGGCTCACTAAAGCACTTGGCACGCGGTACTCGCTCTTTTATAACGGTCCTCGATGCGGTGCGTCGGCGCCTGACCATCTGCATTTTCAGGCTGGTACGTTTGGCTTCATGACCCTCAATACCACGTGGGAAGCGCTTGTCGAAGATCATGGCAGATGGATTCTCGAGCATGGTGCTAATCGGGTAGCGGGAGTAGACGATTCGTTGCGGCGATTCGTCGTTATTCAGGGGGACGACGAATCGTTCATCGAGGATCAATTCGCCCAGGTCTACGAAGCTGCGGTGCCGTTTATGACCGAGGAAGACGACGAGCCGATGTTTAACATCATCACCACGTTTCGAGACGGTCGGCATGTGGTTTTGGTGTTTCTTCGGCGCAGGCACCGCCCTGATCAGTTTTATCTGGAAGGGGAGGACCGGATCGTTTTCTCTCCAGCTGCTGTCGACTTTGGGGGCGTCTGCATCACACCGGTTGAACGAGACTTCCACCGAATGAATCGTGATCTGCTCAGCAATATGTTTGGACAGCTGAGTGTCACTGGGGACGTCTTCCAGGAGATCACGGGCACGCTCGGCTGAAGCCGCGCCGCCGTCGTTGCGATTTCGATGGGTACGTCTGATCCTTCGGATGCAGCCGTTTCAGTAATCGATGTCTCGGTCATCGTCCGACATATGTGTCCAGTAGACGACGTCCTCCGCCGCGTCGTTCGGGAGTGGAAGTTGTCGAGTATTTGACGGATTGTATGGTAAATTCTACCACACAATCGTCCTCCTTCTCGCCTCATGAAGATCGGATTTCTGACAGCCTGTTTCCCGCGCGTCTCACTCGAGAGAATCGTGCCCTGGGCGGCAGCGCAAGGCTTTGAAGCACTCGAACTGGCCGCCTGGCCGCAGCGTTCACGTCGCGATTACATGGCACGGCATGTAGAGGCCGAGGAGTTTACGGCCGACGATGCCGAACGCATCAACTACCTGCTCAAGGAACACGGGCTTTCAATCTCCGCTCTGGCCTATTACGACAACAACCTTCATCCGGATAAGGAGCTGCGCGCCGACTACCACGGTCATTTGCGTAAGGTGATCGACGTCTCGGTCATCGTCCGACATATGTGTCCAGTAGACGACGTCCTCCGCCGCGTCGTTCGGGAGTGGAAGTTGTCGAGTATTTGACGGATTGTATGGTAAATTCTACCACACAATCGTCCTCCTTCTCGCCTCATGAAGATCGGATTTCTGACAGCCTGTTTCCCGCGCGTCTCACTCGAGAGAATCGTGCCCTGGGCGGCAGCGCAAGGCTTTGAAGCACTCGAACTGGCCGCCTGGCCGCAGCGTTCACGTCGCGATTACATGGCACGGCATGTAGAGGCCGAGGAGTTTACGGCCGACGATGCCGAACGCATCAACTACCTGCTCAAGGAACACGGGCTTTCAATCTCCGCTCTGGCCTATTACGACAACAACCTTCATCCGGATAAGGAGCTGCGCGCCGACTACCACGGTCATTTGCGTAAGGTGATCGACGCTGCTCAGATGCTGGGAGTAGATCGAGTCGGCACGTTCGTTGGAGGAAATCTGGATGATCCGATGAGCATCATGAAGGAGGCGGGGCGCCTGTTTCGTGAGCTCATGAAGTACGCCAACGACAGAGGCGTCCGTCTGATGATCGAAAACTGCCCGATGGATAACTGGGTTCGATTTGGTTTACCCGGCAACTATGCCTACTCACCCGAACTCTGGGAAGCGCTGTTTAACGAGATTCCAGACGAAAACTTCGGCCTCAATTTCGATCCGTCACACCTTTATTTTCTAGGGATCGATCACGAGCGTGCCGCACGGGATTTTGAATCACGCATCATCCATGTACACGCCAAAGACGCGGAACTGCTTTCCGATGGCGTTTATCGCTACGGGATCGAAGGCAGACAGCTGAATGCGGGCGGTCAGTCGGGATGGTGGCGTTACCGGATGCCCGGCAAGGGTGCCGTTGACTGGAGAAGCTTCATGGCAACGCTCCAGGATATTGGCTATGACGACGTGATCTCCATCGAGCATGAAGATCATGAGTATGAGGGAAGCGAGGAAAAGGTGCGAGAAGGACTTATTCTCGGACGCGAACATCTCGAAGCCAGTCTCCCCTGAGCCGTCCGAGACTCATCGCGGCTAAACTCGACGTCGTTCACCGCCCTACGGTTATCACCGGTTGAGGCCGTAGATCGTCTCTGCGAAATCCATGTATCGCTGCCAGTCGTATTCGAGAAGCTCGTGCTTGCCGGGGCGGATATGGTATCCCAGTGGCCCTGCCTGCAGCGGCTGATCTACGGAAGGCGGTTCGAGGGGAAGATTCTCATCCATCCCGTACAGAGATCTGTATACCTCTGATGCGTGCCGCAACGAGAGGTATTCTCCTCTGGGATCCGCCCAGAGATCCTCCTCGGCACTGGCAACATACACCGCTCGGGGCGCCATCAAAGCGATCAAGGCGTGTTGATCGATTGGAAGGGCGGACTCGTTTTCATCGTATGCCCTGAACTTTGGAGTAAACCAGTATCCGAACCGGCTGTTGATACGCTGAATGGTTTCCCCGAACTGACGGCGCGATAATGCGGCCCCGCCCGTTCCCGACTGATTGGAAATGGTAATGGCCCATCGTTCATCCATCGCACCCGTCCACAATGCCGCCTTACCGCCTCGCGAGTGGCCGAGAACTGCCGCACGTGAGCTGTCGATGTCCGGATCGGATTGAAAATAATCCATCACCCTCATTGCGCCCCATGCCCAGGCAGACAGAGCTCCCATGGCGGCGTATCCCTCAGCAAGAGATGGATACAGAGCCTCGATCACCCCACTTTGAAATGATTTCCATGCATCGGGCGCAAGATCGTTCGCATCCATAACGGCAGCCGTGAAGCCCCGCTCGAGGATCTTGGAGACAGGGAAGAACCACATCGATTCCACCCTCTTCTGACCGATCTGCGTACGGCCACGGTGATTGATCAGAAGAAATACGGGCGTGCGATTTCGATTACGGGGAGAATGGAAAACCTGCAAAGGAAAGGAAAACGACCTGCCTCCTGCTGAGGTCGTTATTCCAACCCGGCGCTCGAGAGCGCGCCCATCCAGCGCCGGCCGGTCCGGTTCTACATTGAAATCGACTGAGTCGACTTCCATCGGAAGGCGCCCGTAGACTTCCGTCTCAAAGAGTTCCAGAATCTCCGGTCGACGCTCCTTCTCCCAGATCTCCCGCGAGGAGACCGCTCGCCCGTCATTCAGTCGAAGAATCGGCGGCAGGACAAATTGAGGCACCTTTGCCTCATCATAATTGAACTGCGATCGATCGTCGGTCATGAGGTAGCCACCTGGAACGACGTTTCATTCATCGACTTCGTAACCGCAATCGAACCTACTCGACGAGTGCGCCCGCATGGGCCGCCTCGATGTCGTAGCTCGAGGGTCTCTGGTAGATCTGCAGTCCAAACTCAGGTGCAATCGCCAGCAGGTGATCAAAAATGTCGGCCTGAACACCTTCGTAGACGGCCCATCGCACATCATTCACGAATACGTAAATCTCGATGGGCAGTCCTTCGGCCGTCGGCTGGAGCTGCCTCACGAGGAACGTCAGATCCTGGTGAATGCCGGGGTGGTTGCGCAGGTAATTGTTGATGTAGGCGCGGAAGGTACCGACGTTCGTGAGGCGACGTGCGTTGACGATCGCGTCGGAATCGCCCGAATAGGCCGCGTTGTAGATCTCGAGCTCTTGCTGCTTCTCGGCGATGTAATCCTTCAACAGGACGAACCGCTCAAACCGCTCGATTTCCTCATCCGTCAGAAACCGAATCGAGGACATGTTGATGTGGATGGACCTCTTAATGCGCCGCCCGCCCGTTTCCTGCATTCCACGCCAGTTCTTAAAACTGTGCTCGAGAAATTTGTGCGTCGGGATGATGGTAAACGTCTTGTCCCAGTTCTGAACGCGAACCGTATTAAGCGCGATGTCGATGACGTCGCCGTCGGCGCCAAAGTTGGGCATCTCAATCCAGTCGCCTACACGGATGAGATCATTATTGGTCAGCTGCACGCCCGCCACGAGCGAGAGAAGCGTGTCGCGGAAGACGAGCGTTACGACGGCCATCATAGCGCCGAGGCCGCTGACGAAAAACCATGGAGACTGGTCGGCTAGCCGCGCGACGATAAAGATTCCCGCCACGACGTAGACGAACACCTTTACCAGCTGAACATAGCTCTTGATGGGACGGCGCGAGGCCCGCGGAAGGCGATCGTACATGCTGTGTCCGACCGATAGCAGCGCGGCCACCGTACGTGCGACGACCAGAATCATTGATGCCTCGATCACCCGCGCAGCGAGAAGCGTCAACTCGGGCGCCAGGTTCGGCACGAGCAAGAGGCCCGCTCGAAGCATCAGCAGCGGCACGAGGACGAGCGCGCGTCGCAGCACGTTGTGTTCAACGACCAGATCGTCCCACTTCATCGGGCTCCGTTGCATTATCGCATGCACCACCCGGAGCACATAATGACGCCCGATCCAGTAAACGATCAGTGCTGCAGCGATGACGATCGTCATCCACAGAAGTGTTTCTCCCAGACCGGACTGTAAGATCTCAGGCATCCAGCTCTGAATGGTTTCGGCTCTTTCGTTCATCCTCTCACTCAAGTAATCAGGTCATAACGGCAGCCCCCAAAGGTAACAAACTTAGTACCGTTTCGTGTTCGACCCGCGTCATTTCAGGCCATGAACGACCCGTGGCACCGAGAATTCTTCCTCACTTGATGCGCACGGATGATCGACACGCCGGGCGGCGGTGATCATCCGGTGATTACGATAGAGCCAGTCACCATCAAGACGCTTCAGACTCATCGCCTTGCGGACGAAAGCGATGGTCCCAACCTTCTGCTTCTCGTTATCGGACCCTCGACCCTTAGTCGCGCCAGTAATTATTCGCAGCAGCGACCGTCTGGAAATGGATCGCGATGACCTGAGATGCCGCGATCAAGGCGTCGGAGTTGTGCGCGTAATCGGGCCGCAGCGCGTGTAATACCTCTTTGTCTGTCTGTGTGGTGGTTACGCCCTTGCGTGAAAGTGTTACGGCGAGCGCAAACCCTTCTTCTGGTGTGTTCGTGATGAGACTCAGTTCCTGAGGCGCGGTCGCATTCGACATGGCATGCGCCGGCTCTTGCTGGATAGTGACAGACGCGATGACCAGAATCAGTATGACACCAATTCCACCGACGATGGCGATGAGCTTTCCATTCATGGCGATTATGGGAATTGTTAGGAATCTGTGAGCGGGGAGGATATCGTTATGCGATATTTATATCAAGTATTCAGAGTCCGAAGTCTCATGTTGCGTTGTCATGGATTCATACAATGGCATCAATCACTCGAGACGTATATCATGCATGAGGGATTATTTGGGGATCTGAGCAAACACCGATTCGTCATGGCCACCCGAATTGCACTTCTACGCGGCATCAACGTAGGAAAGGCTCGGCGCCTGCCCATGGTTGAGTTGCGCGGACTTCTCGAAGAGATTGGATTCAGAGATGTCCGAACGATGTTGAACACGGGCAATATCGTTTTCGAAACCGATGACGCATCGGCGGAAGAGCTTGAGCTCGAGATCGCCTCTGCCATATCGCAGCGTTTCGATTTCGACGTTCCAACCATGGTTCTGAGTCCGGAGGTTGTGCAGCAGGTTATCGATGAAAACCCGATTGCCGACGCGGCTGACGATCCTTCCCGATTCCTTATCGCGTTCCTCGGCGCAGATGTCGATCGTCAGAAACTGATGGAGATCGAGGATCAAGCTAAGCCCACCGAGGCTTTTGCATTACGCGAACGAGCGGCATATCTCTGGTGCCCTGACGGAATCTCGAAGTCGCGCGCGGCTGCATCGCTGCTCAAGCCCACGTACGGCACCCTCACGACGCGGAACCTCCGTACGACGCTGAAACTGTGTGATCTGGCGAAAGGATAGTCGCTACAGCGTTTCGTGAGCCTGCCGAAACGAATCCAGGCGCTCCTTCGCGTTAATGGTTGCCGAGTGCGAATCGCCAAAAGTTGCCTGGAGCACCTCGTATGAAACGGTCAGTAGCGAGTCGGCCGTGACCAGGTCGCCCATGCTGCCGAGAACCGCTCCGTACATGCTTGCAGTGTTGGCTCGTTCGGTGTTATCCGCAGCAAGGAGGTTTACGCGGATGTCGTACGCCTCCTTCAACATTGGAAGGGCATCGAGCGTGCTTCCGTTTACATAGAGCAGGGCGCCCGCGTTATGCAATCCGTACGCCAGATAAGGATGATCTGAAGAGAGGCTTTCCCTCCAGATCGTGATGGCGTATCGGTACGCATCCATCGCGCCATCAACATCGCCCTGACGCCGGCGCACGGACCCCAGGTTGTTGTAGAGGATGCCTATGTTCGGATGATACTCACCAAGATTGGAGTTGTAGATCTCGATGGCGGCCACCTGGAGGGATTCTGCCAGGGCGAGATTCCCCAACTGGATTTCTACCGCCGCGAGATTGTTCATGGCATATCCCACATCCGGATGCGATGCGCCCCGAACCCGCCGGTAGATCTCGAGTGCCTCGCTGTGCAGCGTGCGGGCGGTCTCCGAATCTTCGAGATCATCCCGAATGATTCCGATGTGGCTCAGGGCGAGCGCTACCTCCGGGTGATCATTGCCATGTGCCCGGCGCAGCAGTTCAAGCGCGCGACGCGTGTAGTTCTCCGCCTCTTCCATTTTTCCCTGATCTGATAGCAGCACGCCGAGCTGACCGTACAGAGCTGCAACATCCAGGCTGTCGGGTCCGGCATTGGCCTCCATTATGACCAGGGCATCGCGCATTAGTGGCTCTGCGGCATCGTAATCACCCTGTTCCCATCGCAGAGCACCCAGGGAAGCAAGGCGCTTCGCCGTTCGGGGATGGGTTCGTCCGTAGCGTCGAAGGTCGGCTTGCAGCGCCAGTGAAAACAACGAATCTGCAGCATTCAGATCGCCGAGACGCTTCTTGAGATCCGCCAGCGCTGCCTGAGCATCGGCACGGGCATCACGGTCCGTGACCAGGACAAGCGAGCGCGTCAAATGCGTCTCTGCCTCATCGAACATTCCAAGCTCGAGGTACGACGTTCCAAGCGCCTTCTGCAGTGCGGCTTCGAGATCGGGGCGGCCCGAAAAGCGCGTCGGCAAGAGAGCACCGGCTCGCTCCAGCACCTCCGCTACGCGCACCTCCGGACCATCCACATAGGGATCCGGTGAGGCCAGCATCTCTTGCAGGAATGCATTGACCACATCCGCGCGTTCACGTTGCGAATTGGCTATACGAGTCTGGGTGAGTGAGACGATCAGCCCGGCCACGAGAGCAATCGACACGACCGCACCCGACGCAACGGCAAGCCTGTTGCGCGAAATGAATTTCCGCAACCGATATCCCGTCGTGTCCGGTCGTGCAGTGACGGGCAGGCCCTGCATATGACGCGTCAGATCTTCGGCGAACTGCGCCGCCGATGGGTAACGGCGCTCCGGTTCCTTTCTGAGCGCTTTCAGAATGATGGTGTCGAGGTCGCCGCGAAGTCGGCGTGCCAGCCGCTCGACGTTCTGATCAGAGCCGATCTTAACGCGCCCCGCGTCGATTGCGGTGCTGGGACGCGCCGGTACGGAGTGGCAGACCGCTCGCTCGATGGCGCTGGGCGACCGTGTTTCAATAGAGTACGGCCTCACGCCCGTAACGAGTTCAAAGAGCACGATGCCCAGCGAATACACGTCGGTCGCGGTGGTGATGTGTCCCTGCGTAACCTGTTCGGGGGCCGCGTACTCCGGCGTCATAATGGACATCCCCGTACGCGTGAGGACGAGATCGTCGGATTCATCCTCTACGATCAGCTTTGCGATCCCGAAATCGAGCAGCTTGACAATGCCCCCATCCGTCACCAGAATGTTCGCGGGTTTGAGGTCTCGGTGGACAATCAGGTTCTGATGTGCAAATGCAACGGCATCGCAGACGGTTAGAAAGAGCCGCAATCGCTCCTCGACGCTCAGTTCACCTCGGTTGCAGTATTCGGTGATCGTGACGCCCTCCACGTACTCCATCACGAGGTAAGGCCGTCCGTCTTCGGCAACGCCGCCGTCAAAAACCCTGGCGATGTTCGGATGATTGAGGCGGGCCAGGATCCGCCGCTCTGAATCGAACCGGCGCAGCGATTCATCCGGCAAGAACCCCGCACGCATCATCTTGATCGCCACCTTCTGCTCGAACAAGCCATCTGCACGCTCGGCCAGCCAGACGTTCCCCATTCCACCTCGGCCCACTTCCTCGATCAGGCGATATGGCCCGAGCATTTCAGGTGTCTTCTCTTGTGGAAACGCCAGCGGTACGATGTCGAGCGCGCCGCGGCTGAACCGGCCCGAATCCTCGGCATCGCGGTGAGCCTTCAGCAGACGCTCTACTTGATCACGCAACGTTTCGTCGCCTGCACACGCTTCGTCGAGAAACGCCGCCCGGTCTGCCTCGGGCTTGAGAAGCGCATCGTTCAGCAAGTCAGACAGCAGTGTCCAGCGCTCGGGCGTGTAGGAATCCATTCGAGAAGGCCTATAAAGTGAAAGAT
>CBFGXY010000014.1:0-13805 GCA_965652945.1 uncultured bacterium | reverse complement strand
CCGACCAGACAAGGATCCGTCAGAGTGCAGGACTGAGACGCTCACGGCATGACGGTGGACGGCATCGACATATCGATCAGCAATCCGAAGAAAGTACTATTTCCCGAAACGGGTGCCACTAAGTCGGATCTGGCAAGCTATTATCAAGACGTTGCACCTCTAATGATACCGCTTGTGGAAGGTCGACCACTGACTCTCGCCCGATTTCCTTCAGGGGCGGGTATGGAGGAGTTCTATCAGAAAGAAGCTCAATCCTACTTTCCCGAGTACATCAACCGCGTCGAGGTAACAATTGAAGAGGGGCGCCGTACATATATATCTGCTGATAATGCCTCTACACTCGTGTACCTGGCCAATCTCGTCTCTGTCCCGCACATATGGATCAGCCGGCGTCCGGACGTTCGCTGTGCCGACCTGGTTGTATGGGATCTCGATCCCGCGCCGGGAATCACCTTCGACAATCTTCGCACAGGGGCGCGTCTGCTGAGCCACTTGCTGGAGGAGATGGGGGTCAAGCCGTATCTGAAGCTAACGGGATCGCGTGGACTTCACATATCGGCCGTGCTCGAGGAGCCTCGTCCGGTCGATACCGTCTTTAACTTCGGCAGAGATACCGCGCGCTTCATCGCTCAGTCCCTGCCGGAGGCTTTCACTATCGAATTTGCCAAAAACCGACGAGGTACGCGGATCTACGTTGATTATCTTCGCAACCGTTATGCGCAGTCATTCGCTGCTCCATACGCTGTCCGATCCGTATCGACGGCCTCGATTGCGATGCCTATCTCATGGGACGAGTTGGACTCGGATATCGATGCCCGCTCGATCACGATTTCGAATGTTCGAGAACACATAAGCCGACATCGAGACTTCCTTGAGTCCTGGCAGCGAGCGGTGTTCGACTTCGAGGGGGCGCGCTCACGCCTCGATTCCTTTTTGAGTACGTAGCCTATCGATCTGACGTCCTGGAATCATCCTTTTCTGACCGATCTCCTGGCTTAATATTGCCGCCCAGGTGCCGATACCGGGAGGTGGCTTCGTAATATTATCGACCGATGGGCTCGCAATCGTTGGCAACAATCTCGGTCACCCCTGCCGTTTCAGATGGACACGATAGGGGGGGCGTTCATCCCGCTCTCGAGCGAGTGGTGCGCCTGGCTGCGAATACTACTTCCTCGGCTACCGCACTACTGATTCTGAAAGCCGGCGAAGAACTGAAAGTAAGCATCGTCTACGGCGACGAGTCGCTTCCGTTCGATGTCGCCCTCGAAGTGGCAAGGGCGGCGATCGATTCGGGACGGCACCGTTTCGTTTGTGATGAGGACGAGGGCGGGGAGGTGCTCTTTGCCGCTGCCGAGCCGATCGACGATGCGCGTGACGGGATGATCGGAGCGCTGTGTGTGATGGATCCAAGATCCCGGTCCTCGTCGCAGGAAGTCAGGACCGTCCTCTCGGATCTCGTTGTTGTCAGTTTGCCTGCAGTACGCGAGACGATCGGTTTGATCGACAGCATCTCACCGATCGAACGGTTGTTTTCGTTTGTCGTATCGACGCTGGATGGGATTAATACGGGCTTGTTTACGCCCGGGGAAGTCATGCGTCTGGTGATCGACCAGGCCGTCGACCTGACCTCGGGATTCGGAGCGGCGGTGGGCCTGGTCAAAGGAGATAGCGTTCGCTATGAAGCCGCCAGTGCAAGCGTGGAGGCCTGGCGCGGTAGAGAGGTGAGCATGGATAAGAGCCATGCCGGCATCTGCATCCGGACGGGTCAGATGATTCTATGTCGCGACACGGAACGCGACCCGAATGCGGCCGAGTATGCCCACACCGAATGTGGAGCAAGATCGCTTGCATCCGTCCCGCTCAATTACCGATCGAATACCGTCGGTGTCCTGAGTGTTTTTGCTCGACGGGTCAATGCTTTCGGTCCTACCGACGTTCGCATCCTCGAACAACTGGCGATGCTGATCGCCGTTTCGGTCGAGAAGTCGCAGTCTCAGCAGGCCCTCCGCGAGAGCGAGATCCGTTATCAGGCACTCCTGGGGCAGACCGCCGACGCGATCTATTTCGCTGACCTGGAGACGGGCGCTCTGCTCGAGGCGAATCCGGCGTTTTTCGAGTTGCTCGAGCTGGACAGATCCAACTTAGGAAAGCTCACCGTGTTCGATTTCTTAGATCACGAGCGCGAGCAGATCACGAGCCTGTTTGCAAGTCTTCGATCGGAACGACACACCTCGCTCGAGCGGAGATGGCGCACCCGCACCGGCCGGAAGATTGAGGTGCATGCTACGGCGAGCGTGACGTCGCTGAATAACCGGGATGTGCTCGTGGTGGTGGCGCGAGACATCACTGAGAATAAAGCGTCGGAAACGAGGCGCCGCCGCACTGAACGTAAGTATCGCGATCTCTTCGAACGCGCTAACGTTCCAATCATCATATTCCGACCGGAAGACGAAGTCATCCTCGAAGCCAATCATCAGGCGCTGATCGATTATCGACTTTCACGCGAGGAAATGATCGGACGCAGCCTGAAGTCGCTCACGGCCGATGTAGGCCGAGGCGAGGTCGAGATGTCGCACATCCTCGCCCAGGGCGGAACGCAGAATTTCGAGACTACGCATTATAGAGGTGACGGCACCGAGGTCAACCTGCTCGTAAGCTGTTCGCTGATCGACTACGAGGGGAGCCCGGCGATATTGATGTTCGGGCGCGATATTTCGGTCCGAAAGAGGGCCGAGCGGCTGCTTTCCGAAAGCGAGGCGCGCTTCCGGGCGGTCACGGAGAACGCAATTGACCTGATCGGCATCGTGGATGAAAATGCCCGTATCCGATATATGGCGGGCCCGGTCGAAGACATCGTCGGATATCATTCTGGCGATCCGCGCGCTTCGATTGCCGTCGAAAATATCCACCCTGACGATCTGCCTGCCGTAAATCAGGCATTGAAGGAGACACTCGAGCATCCGGAGCGGGTCATTTCCCTCGTCTTCCGATTCCGGCGGCAGGACGGCGAATGGCGTGACCTATCACTCAAAGGTCGAAATTTGATCGATCAGCCGGGAGTGAACGGGATTCTAATCAGCATTCGGGACGTCACCGAACGAAGCCAGTTTGAAGCGGAACTAGTCGAGGCCCGCGACAAGGCCGAAGAGATGGCGCGCCTCAAAAGTGCATTCCTGGCCAACATGAGCCATGAGATCCGAACTCCGCTGACTGCAATTCTCGGGTTTGCCGATGTGCTGGCCCGCGAGGTGAAAGGCGAACATCGAGAGTTCGTGCAACTGATTCAGGAAGGTGGACGTCGTCTTTCCGAAACACTGAACTCCGTACTCGACCTCGCACGTCTGGAAGCCGACGGATTTCGTCCGACACTCCAGACCACTGATGTGCGTGAGGCCGTTACGTCGGTCTGCGAACTGTTCGCACCCATGGCCGAAAAGAAGAACCTGCAGCTGCTCGTTCATCAGCCCGACTATCCCGTAAAGATTGAAGTCGACCGTGTCGGCGTCAATCGCATACTTCAGAACCTCGTGAGCAATGCGATCAAGTTCACCGACGAGGGAGAGGTGACGATCGGCGTGAGCGAGACGGGTGGCGAGGTGCTGATCGAGGTGAGAGATACTGGTCGTGGCATCGACGCGGAGTTTCTGCCGCACCTGTTTGATGAGTTCAAGCAAGAATCGACCGGACTCGCACGAAGTCACGAGGGGACGGGTCTTGGGCTTACGATCACGCGTCGTCTGGTTGAACTGATGGGCGGCACCATCGACGTAATGAGTAAGCGAGGCGTGGGGAGCACGTTTATTCTATCGTTCCCTGCCAGTACGGCCGAAGTCGATTGCTCGGTCGACACACCTTCATCCGACGCGACGGTTCAGATCAGCACCCGGCCGCGAGTACTGGTTGTGGAAGACAACGTCTATTCAAGACTGCTCATTGAACGACTTCTGCGCCAACCCTATCAGACGACGACGGCCGCAAATGCCGACGAGGCCCTCGCGCTCGCGCAGAAGGAAACGTTTGATGTCGTGGTGATGGATATCAACCTTGGCCAGGGCCGCGACGGCATCTCCGTAATGGATGAACTCAGAAGGGAGGATCGGTATCGTGACGTGCCCATGATTGCACTCACAGCCTATGCCATGCCAGAAGATCGAGAGAGGTTTCTTGAGGCCGGATTCGATGAGTACCTGGCGAAGCCATTCACGCGCGATGAACTCTACGAAGTGCTCGAAACCGTGATGGCCGCCTGATCGCTCTTGATAATCCAGCACCGATCGCTGAAATTGAGAATCGCCAACCTCGTCATCACTCCTCAACTCCTTCCATCATGAACCGTCGCAGACGCAAAGAGCTGGTCATCGCACTGGGCATTCTGGTTGGATTCGTCATCCTGATGGCGATTGTAAGCCGCATGGGATAACAGGTCTGGATCGGCCCGTAACCGCTGAATGAGGATATCCGAACTGATGCAGCCCTCCTGATCAGCGATTATTTTACAGTGTAATTCGATCGATCATTCGTATCTAGAACCGTCGACCGACCGATCCTCTGCTTTTTGAGTTTTTAGCCGATGACTCGTCCTATTTCCCGCCGCACATTCGTTCGACGGGCTGCCATTGCCTCCGCCGCTTCGGCACTTCCGTTTTCAACCATCGCGTCATCGTTTACATCGAATGCTGCTCCGAGCGCCGGATCGCTCGTGATGATTGAACTCCCCGGCCCTACTCTGGATGATGTTTCGAGAAACCTCATCCGCCGGCACGGTATCCGCGGTGTGGTATTATTTCAGAAGAATATCGTCAACAGTCGCCAGGTGCGGCAGTTGAATGAGGCCATTCGCGATCTAATCGGACCTTCGGCTTTGATCGCAGTCGATCAGGAAGGAGGTGGTGTCGTGCGCACCCTCGACTTTCCGTTTCCGCCAAGCGCGATGAGCCTCGGTGCTTCCGGAGACGAAGAGCTGGCAGAGGAGGTCGGTGCAGCCACGGGGCGCGCGCTGGCATCGCTTGGATTCAACTGGAATTTCGCACCCGTGCTTGACGTCAATAATAATCCGCTCAACCCGGTCATTGGAGATCGATCATTCGGAAGCGATCCGTTCATGGTGGGCCGGCTCGGGATGGCATGGGCGCGCGGGTGCCAGTCAGCAGGTGTGGCGACGTGTGTGAAGCACTTCCCGGGCCATGGAGACACACATGAGGATTCGCATCTGCTGATGCCGGTGGTCGAAAAATCGCGTGAAGAGTTATTGGACGTAGAGCTCCGACCGTTTCAGTACGCCGTCCAGATGGGCGTGCCGTGTTTCATGACTTCTCACATACTCTACCGGGACCTGGATCCCGAATATCCGGCAACACTGTCACGCAAGATTTTGACAGGCATCCTGAGAGATTCATGGGGATATGACGGCGTCATAGTAACCGACTCTATGTCGATGCGTGCGATTTCGCGAAATTACAACCGCGCCGATGCCACGCGTCTGTCACTTGAAGCCGGTGCCGATATGATCATGGCAATGGGAAGGCCGCGCGATGTTGAGCAGACGCTTGCCGCGATATCCAGCTCACTCGATGCAGGCCGGATTTCTGAGGAAGACTTTTACCGGCGTGCAGGCCGGCTCGACCGACTGGCTGCTGGATATCCGAGCTCGACGGGGTCGTATTCTGCGGTGTCGAAAAGCCGAGACGCAGCCGTATTGTCTGAAGCGTGGGGTAGAGGATTGACCCCATACAAGGATCCACAGCGGCCGCTTCCGGGATCGCGCGTCACTCTGATCGTTGCAGGTCAGACGGGATCCGGTGGTGCCACGACACGCGGGCTGAGCGGACCAGCACTCGCAGACCTGCTCAGTACACGATATAATTTATCAACGATCTTTTATGATCGACGGCGTCCTCTTCGAGCTATGGAGGCTATTCGGGAGAACCGGCACGAGAACCGATTTACAATTTTTGCATCGACGGGCCGGTTAAGGCCCGATGCAGAACTGAAGCAGCTGATCCGAGGTGCAAGGCCGGACCTTCACCTGGCGCTGTGGAATCCATACACGGTCCTCGATGTCGAAGCCCCCGCTCTAATATCCTATGGGTTCCGTCCCGAGGCGCTGGAACGCGTTGCAGCCTGGCTTGAAGGCACTCAGATTGCTGATGGTACACTGCCGATCGAGCTGCGGCCGGATGGGTCCTTCGGAAGAATCGGAACCGAAGGTTGACTCCCGATGCAATATCGGGAATACGTCTCGTGTGACGTACCACTGTCACTCGGGTCTCCGTATGTTACGTGCACGGGTGGAACGAACGTGGCGGATGGTATTCTCGCTGATAATAACCAAGGATCATGTTTAAGAATCTATTTGACACGGTCTGGGCCTTCGATATCGAATGGGTACCGGATCAGCTGGCCGGCCGGTTGCTCTACGATCTACCGGACGGAGATCTGGATGAGCGTGAAATACTTGAGCGGATGTGGAAGGAGGGAGGTGCCAGTGAAGATGATCCCCGCCCCTATTTGAAAACCGTAGTGTGCCGCGTGATTTCTATCGCGGCGGTGCAGCGCAAGCAAGATCGAGACGGCGTCAGGTTGGCTTTGATGACGCTTCCACGTGAGGTGTCAGATCCTGATCTGACCTCAGAACGCTATATCCTCGATACGTTTCTCAATGCGGTGGGAAGGTACCAGCCCCAATTGGTAGGATACAATTCATACGATGCAGATCTCAAGATCCTGATCCAGCGGGCAATTGTCCATGGTGTTTCCGCCCCGGAGTTCAACGCACGTCCCGATAAACCCTGGGAGGGAAACGACTATCACGTTCGGGGGCAGGATTGTCATGTGGACATAAAGCAAGTGGTCAGCGGGTGGGGGAAAGGCACGCCGTCGCTGAATGAACTTGCGACATTATCCGGCATTCCCGGCAAGTTCGATATGGATGGTGACGCGGTAGCTGCAAGCTGGCTGACGGGTGACTACCAGAAGATCGTTGACTACAACGAATGCGACGCAGTCACAACGTACCTGCTGTTTCTGCGAGTTGCACTTTTCGGGGGGAAGATATCGCCAACAGAGTACGACCAGGAAGTGGGCCTTGTGCGCGACCTGCTTGAGCGAGAGGCGGCGACATCCCATAAAGCTCACTTCATTCGATATCTCGAGAAGTGGGACAGGCTTCAGGAGATTATCGGCCAATATCAGACCGCGTAGATCGTCGAGTCCGCTCTCGATAAATGTGTCCGGCTACGTGGTTTTCGCTATACACTCATCACACGGACACATCATGCGCAGTCTGTCCCAGGTATAAATACCTGTGTCGTGACCATCATCCCACCGGATCCTCAACGCATAGTCTCCGACTGGTTCAGGCCGTACATCATTCCACTGCATCAACGAGGGCAGCATAAAGATCTCGGGATCAGGCAGCCGACCCATGTTTCCATGGCCCTGACATGAGGCGCAGGGGCAGGCACGACGCAATCCGTCGAGCGGGTAGATCGTCAGATGGTCATCCTGCCAGGTGATCGACAGCGTTTGTTCAGCCTTGTCGATCGTAATTCTGCGGGGTTTGGTAGTCATCGAACGGTGGCAGTCTTGGGAGTATTCACAGGTCTGAACGCCTCCCTGGCGGCACCGTTTCAAAATAAAAAACCGCCCGCGGCGAGGAGCCACGAGCGGCTTGAATGGTTCGTCGTCCCGCGTAATCAGGCCGACTGATTTTCGAATGGATAGATGTCCTTCAGTAGGGACTGGAGTTTCGTTCGGCCCCGGTTGATCCGTGACTTTACCGTACCCATCGGCAGGCCGGTGATTTCGGCAATTTCCTCGTAGGCCAGCTGCTGAATATCGCGCAGCACCACAACTTCCCGAAAGGCGGGCGAAATCTCCTTCAATGCCTGCTGTATGTACTCATCCTGAATCGTGCTTTCGGCATGCCGATCCGGCGAGAAAGACTCGTCCGGGATCTGCATTTCATACTCCTCGTTGTCACGATTTACGGACTGTATCGAGAAGAGTCGGCGACGTTTGCGCTTCCGATACTCAGATCGCGCCAGGTTTCCGGCAATTGTATACAGCCAGGTCGAGAACTTGGCGATTCGGCGATACGAATGGCGGTTGCGGTAGACCCGCAGGAACGTCTCCTGAAGAAGGTCTTCACATCGCTTCATATCCCCTAAAAACCCGTACAGGTAGTGCGTCAATCGCTCCGAATAACGGTCGACCAGGATGTTGAACGCCTCCACCGATCCTGCCTGAAAGTGGGACATCAAGTCCTCATCACTCATTTCATTGAGCGCCTCGAGACGCGCAGCGCCCGAGGTTCGAGAGGAAGTTGAAAGAACTCGTGTTGTATCTGTCACGATGCACCTGATGTCAAGTGGATGGAACGCGTATGATGCCAATTCGACATGATCGTGAACCGGATGAAGGTTCTCGTCCACATTCAATACTATCGCGGAGGAAATCTCCGTTCAGTAACGATCCGGTTCGTACATGTATTGTGCATTTTTACCGATATGCACAAATGGCAGAGCAGAGCATCCTCTAAAAGAAGATGCTCCGCACATACCTTACACACAAATACAGTGCCGATGTAGTTGTTTGATCGCCGCGAGACCGGGGTTACCTTTAAGGCATGTAAATAATCACTCGTGTGCTATGACCCGTCTTATAGTCTTTGGGCTGGTATTCCAGGTCTTCTGCTCTGCAGCTAACGGTCAGGAGAGCCCCGTTGCCATTGTCATACACGGAGGCGCGGGAACGATATTACCCGAACAGATGACCGAACGAATGGAGGCTGAGTACCGGGCGATTCTGGAGGACGCCTTGCGGGCCGGCCATGCCCGGCTCACGAACGGTGGCTCAAGTCTGGATGCCGTGGTGACCGCGGTCCAGATTCTAGAAGAATCGCCGCTTTTCAATGCGGGTCGTGGCGCCGTGTTCACGAATGATGAGTTTATCGAGCTCGACGCCTCGATTATGGAAGGTCAGAGCCGAGATGCAGGCGCTGTGGCGGCGCTCAGGCATGTGCGAAGTCCCATTGCCCTTGCCCGCCTGGTTATGGAGAAGTCGCCTCACGTTATGCTCGTGGGTGAGGGAGCCGAGACGTTCGCTCGCGAGCACGAAGTGGAAATGGTACCCAATGAATACTTCAGCACGCAGCGGAGGCTCGAACAGGTGCGCCGTCAGAAGGCTCGCGAGGAGGCCATGGATGGAAGCGCACCGGAAACCACGCCCGAAATAGATCCCGATCACAAATTCGGGACGGTCGGAGCGGTGGCTCTCGATCGGTATGGAACCGTCGCAGCGGCCACATCGACCGGCGGGATGTCCAATAAAAAGTTCGGTCGCGTGGGCGATTCGCCCATTATCGGAGCCGGAACCTATGCTGACAATTCGACATGTGCCGTGTCAGCTACCGGCCATGGAGAGTACTTCATTCGGGGCGTCGTAGCACATGATCTGGCGGCGATGATGAAGTATGCAGGGATGAGTCTTTCAGACGCGGCAGATACTGTTATCTTCCATAAACTCACTGAAATGGGGGGTACCGGAGGCCTGATTGCGATCGATGCACAGGGCAACATCGCCATGCCCTTCAACACACAGGGAATGTATCGCGGAATGATAGGAACGGACGGATCGGTCGATATTCGGCTTTATGCCGACTGAGTGCGGCAGAGGATTTGATATATGATCGGGCAACGCATCAATCACAGCCCAGCACCTGCACTATGAAACCTCCGCGTCTTCTCATTCCGATTTTTCTTCTGGCGTTTGCGGCGGGAGGCTGCGTCATCGATCCCGACAAAGGATCTGCCGATGTCCTGAGCGTCAATCTCGATTTCGATTTTCGAGAAGCCTCGTACGTAGGAGCCGTGGCGTCGGCTTCTTATAACATGCCAGAAATTACTCGTTCGGTTGTTGAGCACGGTGCGGTGCTGATGTATTTCCGCGAACAAGGGACCTGGACCGCTCTGCCGTATTCATTCGGCGTCGAGGCGCCGGATGCGCCCGTCGTAGACTACACCGTTTCCATCGGCTTCGGATTTGAACATCGTATGGTAGAGATCTTCGTCGAGCTTTCCTCTGATGAGGTGTGGGATGACGTGCTCGACCGGCTACCCCGCGGGTACGACATGAAAGCTGTCATTATAAACGACCGTGCATTCCGTAAGAACGGTCCTGATCCTCGTAACTGGGAGGCCGTACGCGATTATTATGGTCTGCCGGATTGATGGTATGCGGATTCACGTGGAACCGGCTTATAGAAGGTGTTTAACCTCGACTCATTTTCTGTCATTGTCATGCGATTGCTGAGGGCACTCGGTCTGATTATTCTGCCAGTTGCCGGGCTCATCGCGTTGGCTGGATGCCGGGGTGAGACAGCATCGAATGACAGATCGGGCCTGGACGGATCGAGTGTGAGGGAAGATTCCCGCACGTATATGGGGCGGGAGATCGGTATGGTTCGAGGTGCCGATGCGGCGCAATGGTTTGATCGGCCGGAACGAGAATACTCCGAGCTCCCCAACCGGCTGGTTCGGTCACTGCCTTTGGCGGAGACAGACGTCGTAGCGGATATTGGAGCCGGAACGGGCTATTTCACCTTCCGCCTGAGCGAGGTCGTCCCTAGGGGCCGCGTCCTCGCCGTCGACATCGACCCGGACATGCTGGATCTGATACGCGTCCGGCGTGACCTGCTCGGTGCGGATAACATCGAGCTGATCCATAGTACGCCGCAGAATCCGCGGCTGCCGGACCAGTCCGTCGATCTTGCCCTGCTCGTGGACAGCTACCATGAGTTTTCTCACCCCCGTGAGATGCTCGAAGGGGTCTTCCATGGTTTACGTCCAGGAGGCTACCTCGTCATCGTCGAGTACCGCGCTGAGGACTCCACGATAAATGTGGAATCGGGCCACGAGATGACGGAAGCACAGATTCGCCTTGAGGTCGAAACGGCGAACTTCGAATGGGTGGAGACACGCGACTTTCTGCCGAGGCAGCACGTGGTGATATTCCGGCGTCCGGTGGGCTGACGTCTTGGAGTGATCGTATGACGCCCCTCGCAGCATCTATCGAGCTTTACTGACCGGCCTGGATGCGTTCAAGGTCAGCCACCGCACTCCGAACATGCTCCGCCGACGCTTCGAGCATCGCCGCCTCGTCATCATTCAGGTCCACCTTCACGATCTCCTCGACGCCGTTCCGACCCAGGCGCACCGGCACTCCGATGAACAGATCATCCAATCCATAATCACCCGAAGGCATGGCGGCACAAGGCAGAACGCGCCCCGAGTCCTTGACGATTGCCTCGACCATTTCAGAAGCCGCCGCGCCGGGAGCATACCAGGCCGACGTCCCCATCAGCTTGACGATTTCGCCGCCGCCAAATTTTGTGCGCTCCACGATCTCATCGATGCGCGCATCATCGAGCAACTCCGGAAGCGGAATGCCGCCGACGGTCGTATAGCGGGGAAGCGGCACCATCGTATCTCCGTGGCCGCCCATCAGCAGCGCCTGAATGTCGCGAACGGAGACGTTGAGCTCCATCGCCAGAAATGCGCGATAGCGCGCCGTATCGAGCACGCCCGCCATCCCCATAACCCGATTACTGGGGAAGCCACTGGCCTGATGCGCGACGTAGGTCATCACATCGAGCGGGTTTGAGACGACAATGATGATGGCGTTCGGACTTTGCGCGACAAACTGCTTCGTGACCGAACTCACGATGTCGGCGTTCTTGGCCAGCAGGTCGTCGCGGCTCATCCCCGGCTTGCGTGGCAGCCCGGCCGTGATTACGCAGATATCGGAGTTCGCGGTGTCGGCATAATCGTTCGTACCCGTCACTCCCGTGTCGAAAAGGTGAACGGGCGCAGCCTGCTGGATGTCGAGCGCCTTGCCCTGGGGCATGCCTTCAACGATGTCGATGAGGACGATCTCCTTGACGATGTCCTTCTGAGCCAGCGTGTCGGCTACGGTCGCGCCTACATTACCGGCGCCTATAACGGTAACTTTCATAGTAGAAGTGTCCTCCCGGATCGATACTGGATGGATCTTGCATCCGCAAACAAGAAACGACGCGCCATTTCATCTGGAAATATTTGGATAATATGGCGCGCATCCATCGCGTTGCACCCATATCGCTCCGTTTATAGCCCCGAACACCCGATGATTATCGTTCTCATGCGCCACGGTATCGCCGAGTCTCCTTCGATCCGGCTCGATGACTACAATCGACGCCTGACCGACGAAGGTCGCGAGCGAATCCAGCGGTCTGTGAATGTCTTGTTGCGGATGGGGCATGTTCCCACCCGCATCGTGACGAGTCCGCTTGTGCGCGCTGAGCAAACCGGACGAGTGGTATCGAATGTTCTGAACGTTGAGATGGAAACGGATCGACTCCTTGCCCCGGGCGCGAGCGCTGCTGATGTGCTCGCACGTGCAGAACGCTATCGAGAGGAAGAGGTCCTGATGCTGATCGGCCACCAGCCCGATATGTCGATGATCGTAGCTGGGCTGACCGGCGAAAGTGTACGATTCGACGAAGGCGCAATTGCCGCTATCAATCTATCGGATGGAGACTCGCAGGCAACGCTGCAGAGGTTTTATCGGGGTGATGACCTCGCGCGCGGATAGATAACGGTCGACCGGAACGCCTATCGCCGTAGCAAGGGCAGTGGCGAGTACGTGCTATATGTTCGAAAGTTGGGCACGTGGCACTAAGCCGTCTTCGCGGGACTTGTAGAGAACCGATGCGAATCGACGTTTACCTGGACTGCCTGGACGACGGGCATGACCCGGCATGTATCGTACGGGTTTGATGCGAGGCCAGGCGAGAGAAGCCGGCAGTCGTATCGCGTTCAGAAAGCAGGAGACAGGACGCAGTATTCGAAATCGTCAGCAGGACAACGAGCGAAAACCGTGACGTGAGCCACGTAAATTTGTTTTGCGTGCTTGCGGGCGATCAACCAGATAATAACAATCCCACGGGTGCGCATGTCCGTGGTTTTAATAACTTCGCGATAGGCGTAGCACTTATAGGGGATTTTCGAGAGGTCGCGCCCACCTCTGCAGCCATGTCCTCACTTGGCAGACTGCTCAATTGGCTATGCGAGGCGCGGGATCCGGTACGCGTGAACGTTCATTCGGAACTGGACGGAGATACTGAGTGCCCGGGTAGCATGCTTGCTTCCGAGTTGCACAGCCTGATTGAAGCGCGCGCTCCCATGTGTCGCTCATCGACTGGGTGATCATCCAGAGGTGCGGCGTATGTGCGTGATAATTCAACCTGTGACCGTTGCTAAGAACGCCGCCGCGCCAACGGTTTGAATTGACAGCCCTGATCTAGCACGTTTGTCGGCTTCGACCCGGTAACCATCCAGGCGCCTTTCCACTTGCCCTCAGGGCGGCTATCTTGAACGATCACTTCATCCAATGGCTATGCCCTCCTCAAATTCAGTCTTGCCGCTTTTCGCCGTGTCGCTTCTGCTGATCGGCGGCTGCGCCTCATCGCACGTTATCCTGGATTCATCCGAAGGCCCGCTCGCAAATGAGAATCTGCACAGTGTGCTCTGGGTGCAGACATCCGTCGAGTATGAGGCGCTCACTCAGCAAGTTTATCAGATGGCGACGTACCGCATCGATGATGCGCTTGCCGATACTGCATGGACGGCGTCGATTGAGCAGATGGAACGTGGATCGTACGGCACCCTTCCGCCGGCGATTGTCCTGGACATCGACGAAACGGTCCTGGATAACTCTGCCTATCAGGCGCGCCTCATCCGGAGCAACAGCGAGTATCAGACTTCCAC
>CBFGXY010000013.1:0-14500 GCA_965652945.1 uncultured bacterium | reverse complement strand
GTCCCGGCCCGTACCTATATGATTTGCAGTCATTGTGATGCCTGATGTTACTCTCGCCTTATTTTGATCCAAAAACCACTCCTGACCTGGCTCGTACGTCTGCCAACCGCCGCGCCCGGTATTTATGCTTTCAATAGGTATCCGCGAACCATCCCCCTGACACCCGGGTAAGCGGCCTTCGATACGCACGTCCCGGGCATCCAAATTCGTATCTTACCCGGCACCTATTACACGTAGTTCAATCTCCAGCTCTTGTGTCGTCCCTCATTACATTAACCACCGATTTCGGTACGCGTGACGGCTATGTTGCGGCCATGAAGGGCATTATGCTGACGATTTCCCCTTCCGCGAACCTGATCGATGTATCCCACCAGATTACACCACAGGACGTGATGGAGGCGGCATTTGTTCTCCGTAGTGTAGTTGATCATTATCCTCAGGGAACGGTCCATCTTGCGGTCGTGGACCCTGGTGTCGGTACGGATCGACGGGCCATCGCACTGGAGCATCGAGGCAGTTATTTCGTCGGTCCGGACAACGGTCTTTTCTCACTGGTTCTGGAGGAAGATGCACCCGAACGCGTCGTAGTTCTGGATCGACCGGGCTTCTGGCGAGATCCATCGACGAGTTCTACGTTCCATGGGCGAGACATATTTGCACCCGTTGCCGCTCATTTGGCATCGGGACGCAACCTTGAAGACGTAGGTTCACCTACCGACCGCCTTACTCCACTCCACTGGGCTCTTCCTACGATCGATGAACATGGCGTTCAGGGATGGGTCGTGCATATCGATCGGTTCGGAAACTGCATTACGAATATTAGTAAGGATTCGTACGAGTCCCTTCAGGATCGCGGCGCTTTCAAGTGTTTCGTAGGAAGTGAGATTCTGAGCCGTGTACATGAGACATACGGTTCGACCGCTCCAGGTGAACCGCTGCTCTTGTTCAACAGCGAGGGTCTGCTGGAGATTTCTGTCAATGGCGGAAACGCATCGGATCTGCTGAGCATTCGAAAGGGTGCCCCGGTAAACATTGTCTTTTCCTCCCGCTGAAGTCCATGTACTTCGTACCGTTTGCCTTAACCAGCGCAACGTTAGATTCGGACCTGCGCATTCGGCTGCTGAATCACGCCGACAGCGTCTACACGATGGCCCACGCGATGACCCTCGATGCATCCGAGGCGGCCGATCTTGTTGAAGCCGTTTACCGCCGGGCAGCCGAAGAGCAGATTCCCGAAGGGTTGGATGAGAAGCTGTGGCTTCTCAGTCTTCTCCGTCAGGAGCGAATGTACCGGGCGCACACTGGTCTGGTGGAATCGAATCGAGCCACCGCCGGTGATCTCCGAAGAAAACTGGCTTTGAAAGCTGTGCAGCGGGAAATATCAACAGCGTTCGTTTCGCTGCCCGTTGAATCTCGCGAACTGCTCGTTCTGGTCCATGTGGAACGATATGGCGCTGACGAGCTCGCCTTTTTGAAGGATATACCGGTCGAGGAGATACCCGACGTCTTGCGGGTGGCTGAAAATGACCTGCGGCTGGCCGTCGAGCGGAGCCTTGGGGCAAACGAAGCGGAACTGCTGAAGCTGGTTCCCGACGAATGGGTGAGGACGGCGATCAACGACATGGTCGCCAATGACTTGCCAGTGATGCCACCAACCGTCCGTACCGATCTCGGGCCGGCCCCTCCGCAGCCGCCGGCCTCGGCGGATCGTACGTCCCGACCGCGTCCCGAACCGGGACGGCGCTTCAAGCGCTCGGCAACGGCGTTGATGATCATTTTCCTGGCAGGACTCTTCGCATACGGGGCAGCGAGGATCCTGGATGAACCACTGGTTACGGATGCGCTCGAGCTCGCTGTCAGAACCTCATCCCGAGTAAACCTTGACATCACGTCATCGGATGCCGAGGACGTCGAACGTTTCTTAATGGAACGGTTGAATTGGAGACTGGCTGTTCCTGCCATCGAAGGTGCGACGCTTCTGGGTTCGCAAATCCGGGAAATCACATCGGGGGTCTACGTACCTGCGCTCTATTATGAAGACACGCAGACGGAGGGGCAGATCACGATCGTTGCGTACAACTATGCCCTTCTGGATCGAAACGACGAGTTTGTACAGTTTGAGCCGGCCACCTTATCGCAAATCGAAGATCCGGGCCATTATGAGCTGCACGATCTGGGTCGGCAGCAGCTTCTCGTCTGGCGCCATCGAAATAATATCTTTGTAGCAGTGACGCGGGGAACGGCCGAGGCCCTGCAAGACCGGGTTTATCCGGAGTCCTGACGACTGCCGGCGGGCAGTTCGATACGAAAGGTGGTTCCGGAGCCAACCCTGGAGTGCAGCAATTTCAGCTGACCACCATGGTAGTCATCCACGATCCGTTTGGCGAGACTCAGCCCGAGCCCCCACCCTCGCTTTTTGGTGCTGAACCCGGGTCTGAAGACGTTTTTGAACTCACGGCGCTCGATTCCTTTTCCCGAGTCTTCCACATCTATCACCACTCGGTCGCCTTGCTGCCGTCCACGAATACCGATGCGGCCTGAGCGTCCTTCCATGGCATCGAGGGCGTTCTTTAGCAAGTTCTCGATCACCCATTCAAACAGCTCCGAGTTCGTTGGTGCGAGCAGACCCGGCTCGACCTCCACGTCCAATTCCACTTTTCCTGCATGCCGTGGAATACGTTTTTGCATATACTCGACGGTCTCATGTATAAGCATGCCGATATCCTCTTCTTTGAGGCGCGGCACGGAACCGATATCAGAGAACCTGCTCGCCACGCGCTGAAGGCGTCGGATGTCTGCGTCCATGTCCTCGACGGCCTCGGCCCGCAGCCTCTCGTCGAGATCCTCTGAGCGCAACAGCTCGGTCCATCCCATCAGACTTGAGATCGGTGTTCCAAGCTGGTGTGCCGCCTCCTTCGCCATTCCAACCCACAGGCTACGCTGCTCGCTGCGTCTGACGTAACTGAACCCAACGTATCCTACGAGGACGAACAGCGCCACGAAGATGAGTTGGAGATACGGAAAGATGCGGAGTTCTTTGATCATCCCCGACTCATCATAGAAAACATACTGCCGCAACCGAGCCTCACCTTCAGCGGCGGTGGCACGTATATCGATAGAGATCGGCTGGTGAACGCGACGCATGCTGGCAGCCCGGTCGAAAAGCTTCTGCGTCACCTCGATTGAGTCCTCGGCACTAAGGCTGCGAGTGGAGGGTGGAAGTCCCACATTATGCCATGCGACAGGCCCTCCTACCGTGGAATCCATAATGATTGCAGGTACCCCGAAATGGCCCTGCAACAGGATCTCGCTGGCGAGCGTCAACTCGCCGGCGGGCGGCATCGACCGAGCCCAATCGAGCGATCGAAGCAACCGCCGTCGTTCCTGTGACGGCAGTTCGGCTCTTCTCAGCAGTTCTTCGATCTGCTGGAAGTCTTCGAGGTGGGGATTGATGTGCAGAGACGACTCAGCGATGCGCTCCTGGGCAATAGCCCATAGTCGAATGATGAACTCTTCCCGTTCTCCAAGTCGTTCGACCAGCCGATGTGTGTAGGCGAGCGATGCGACGGCGATAGCAACTGCCGCTACTACAAGACCCAGTTTCAGGTTGACCGAGATACGATACGCCTGCATAGCATTCCGTTTGTTTGCAAGATCAACGGAGTGCCGGCGCCCGCATCACGTCGAGAGCGCCGCCTTCCCGTAAATCGTCTGTTCCCGCTTCGGGCCGGTCGAGATCATTCGGATATCTACGCCCGTTCGCTCGGAAATGAAATTGAGATAATCGCGTGCGGCCGACGGCAAATCGTCGATATGCTCTACTTCGGTGATATCCTCTTTCCAGCCGGGAAGCGTTTCATAGACGGGCTCGACTTTCTCCAGCGTCTGGGTTTCGCTCGGGAAGCGCGACGTTGTTTTGCCATCGTACCGATAGGCCGTGCACACCTTGATCTCGTCGAAACCGCTCAACACATCGATCTTCGTAATTGCGTATTCCGAAATGCCGTTGATCATCGTGGTGTAGTTAAGAGCCACGAGATCGAGCCATCCGCACCGGCGGGGTCTTCCGGTAGTGGCACCAAATTCATTACCATTCTCCCGCAGCCTTTCGCCGTCGGCGTCGTGCAGTTCGGTTGGAAAAGGGCCGTTGCCGACACGCGTGCAGTAGGCTTTGACGATACCGATGACCCGGTCGATTGAAGTCGGCGGAATACCGAGGCCCGTACATGCGCCTCCGACCGTGGGGTGACTTGAGGTGACGTACGGATACGTCCCGAAGTCTACATCCAGAAGCGACCCTTGCGCGCCCTCGGCAAGAACTCGTTTACCGTCTTTGAGCGCATTGCAGAGGTACTGCGTGGTGTCCGTAACATACGGATCGATGAGCTTGTCGAACTCCACATACTCATCCACAATGGCGTCGACGTCGAGTTCTTCCGCACCGTAGACGCTTCGAAGGATGGCATTTTTCTCCTCGATCGATGCCCGCATCTTCTTCGTCAGCACATCGCGATCCAGCAGGTCGACGACTCGGATGCCCGTTCGGGCGAACTTGTCGACGTACGCAGGCCCGATTCCCCGGCCGGTCGTGCCGATCGCGCCCACATCTCGGGACTCTTCCCGGGCTGCTTCGATCCGCTTGTGATACGGCATGATGACATGCGCGTTGTGCGAGATCAGCAGCCGTCCGTCGATGTCATATCCAAGTTCACGGATCATCTTGATCTCTTCCATCACTGCGACCGGGTCGATGACGACACCGTTTCCGATCACACAGACCACATCCTTATGGAAGATACCACTGGGCACGAGGTGCAGGACAAATGTCTTGTCCTCCCAGCAGATTGTATGACCCGCGTTAGCGCCGCCCTGATAGCGGGCCACGACATCGACCTCATCACTGAGCAGGTCTACAACTTTGCCTTTGCCCTCATCACCCCACTGTGATCCAATAATTACTGAAACAGGCATGTTGAAGCGTTCCTCTTGCGCGGAAACAGACCAGAAGGTCTACGATTGCGGTACACGATGAAGGCGGCGAGACCGGTCCCGCCGCCTTCCGGCGTTCCTTCTTACGTCAGCGAGCGTTCGATCTCTAATGATCAGTTTGCTGGTTGGACGGGATTCTCGTCATAGCTTTTCACCGCTTCGTCCACCGAGTCGTAATGCTTGAATACGGTGATAAGCTTCGTGATAACCAGCAGCGACTGGATCCTGTCCGCCACGTTAGCAAGGCGCAAGTCTCCTCCACCGTTTCGCATCGTTGTAAGACCGCTGATGAGCATGCCGAGCCCGCTCGAGTTCATGAACTTGACTTTCGAGAGATCGACTACAACGTTCAGCTTGCCGGTGTCTTTCAGCTCATGCAATGTGTCATGGAGTTTGGAACCATCCGGTCCACCCATCACATTGCCTTTGAGCGTCAGAACGACGGCGTTATACTGTTCTTTGACATCGTAATTCATTGGCCCAGGGTTCAGTTCGGGGAGATTTTGCAGCTGCTGAGCTCAGGCTGTGCGCTCACTGAGCTCCACCGCCGCGGAGGAGGCAACGTATATGGATGAATACGTACCGATGATTATACCAAGGCTCAGCGCGAAAGCGAAACCACGTAACACGTCGCCGCCGAATATAAACAGGACGATGACCACGAGCAAGGTAGTAGTCGACGTAATAACTGTACGACTCAGTGTGCCATTGATGGATTTATTTACCACCACGCCGAAGTTTTCCGTCTTGAATATGTTACGGTACTCACGCACACGGTCGAAAACAACTACAGTGTCGTTGAGGGAGTATCCGATGATTGTGAGAAAGGCAGCGATGATGGTCTGATCGATTTGAAGTGAGAAGGGTACGATTCCATGAAGCATGGAAAATATCCCCAGTGTAATCAGTACGTCGTGGAACAGTGCCGCCGTTGCCGCGAGACCGAATCTCCACTCAAATCGAATCAAGATATACGTGAAAATGACCAGCAGTGAAGCCAACACCGAATACAGAGCACCTCGTTTGAGGTCGTCTGCAAAACGGGGCCCTACCAGGTCGGTGCGCAGAATCTGAACATCCGCTCCTTCGAAGCCGGCGTTCAGGCCGTTGACTATAGTCTCCTCCACGGCTCGGATGTCATCCTCCGAGGCGATGCGCACAAGTAGCTGGCCGTCACCATAAGTTTTAGCCTCGGGTTCGCTTTCAAAATAATCACCGAGTTCCGAGCGGACCTGTACGGCATCCAGCGGAACCGAACTATCTACGACGAACTCCATCCCTCCCTGAAAATCGATACCAACCTCGAGTCCCCGGGTAGCAAGGGAAATGAGGCTCAGCAGAATCAGGATGCCGGAGATGATATATGCATAGCGCCGATTAGGTATGAACTGGTAATCGGTATTTTCAAATAAACGCATGGCTTATCTATTTGCGTCATGGTACGCCAATGGTTGACGTACGGGTTGAATGTGTCTGGTTAGGATTCGCTGGATATCAGCCGTAGCTGACGCTCATTCTCTTCTCAACGATCATGTAATCGAAGATGAGACGAGTCACGATAATTGCCGTGAACAGCGAGGAGACGATTCCGGCCATCAGAGTGACGGCGAAGCCCTGAATCGGTCCTACACCAAACGAATACAGAATAATACCTACGAAGAACGTGGTGATGTTCGAGTCAAAAATGGCGCTATAGGCTCTCGAGTACCCCGTTTCGAGTGCCGCCTTCGCAGTCTTTCCGGTCGCTTGTTCTTCACGTATTCGCTCGAATATCAGCACGTTGGCGTCGATCGCCATACCGATCGTAAGTACGATACCGGCGATTCCTGGCAGGGTAAGCGTTGCCCCGAAGGCTGCCAGAATTCCCAGAACGAAAACCACGTTCAAGAGAAGCGCGATATTGGCGACCACTCCTGCGAGGCGATAATAGAACATCATGAACAGTGCTACGATCAGCATGCCCGCAACTACGGAAATAAATCCTGCGCGGATCGCCGCCTGACCGAGACTTGGTCCTACCGTGCGCTCCTCGACGATCTCGACAGGTGCGGGAAGTGCGCCTGACATCAGAATCGTAACGATATCCTGGGCCTCGATTCGGGACGCCAGGCCGGTAATGGAGGATCGTCCTCCCACGATTCTGGTGATCACCGTAGGATAGGAGTAGACGACTCCGTCGAGCACCACGGCCACATTCCGGTCGATATTGGCGCCGGTGATACGGGCCCACGACCGCGCACCCTCCGAGTTCATGACCATCGTCACCTGTGGACGGTTCAGTTCATCGAAATCGACGCGTGCATCCGTGATTACGTCTCCCGTCAATTCGATCTGATCGCGGACTCCAAGCAGGTAGTAGACACCGAAGCCGGATGCATCCTGACCCACCGGATTCGCCTCATACATCAGACTTATGCCGGACGGAAGCATGCGCTGCACTTCGGGCGGGGACAACAGGTCGTTGACGGCGGCTGTGTCCCGAGCAGAGACGGCTCCGAAGACCACACCTTGCCCCACAGGATCCATCACGGCCAGCAATGGATTGTCGGCCTGTTCCAGGACGTCCTGATCAAACGGATCGGCTACGGAGGTATCACTTTCCGCGTCCACTTCGTCCGTATCATCCCCCGCGAGCAGATCGTCTTCAGTGCTTTCGAGCGCAGTCGTATCGGTTTGCTCGATCGGATCGAAATCTTCGAAATACTCGATGATGTCCTGGAGTGATGCCCTCAGTTCATTTGGTTCGGCCATCAGGCGAAACTCAAGCCGAGCCGTGCCCCGGAGAAGGTTGCGGACACGTTCCGCGTCATCCACGCCTGGAAGCTCTACGATGATGCGCCTGGTCCCCTGCTTCTGGATTGACGGCTCGGTTACGCCGAACCGGTCGACACGCTGACGAACGATCTGAATTGCACGATCGACGGCTTCGGCAGCCTGCTCCTGCAAATAGGTCCGAACTTCGTTGTTCGACGACCTCCGTGTGATGCCGCGATCGGGATTGCGAAAATATCTGGACAATCGCGCGTCGGGATCGCGACTTTCGAACTCGTCGACGAATGCATCGATCATCGAGTCCTCGCCCAGACGAACCCGTTCTTGAGCAGCCTCAAGCACGCTCTCGAACGTGGCGTCGTGGTCGGTGGCCAACTCATTGATGAGCGCATCGGTACGAACCTCCAGTGCGACGTGCATACCGCCCTGCAGGTCGAGACCAAGCTTCAGGGCTCGTTCCTGCACATTCTGGATCTTGAGGTTATTGTCCTGGAGGTACGCTTCGAGTTCCTCACCTTCGAGCGACTGGATCTGGCGATTGATGAAGAAGTTTTGTGCTGAGGGATACAAGTAGTAGACCGACAGCCCAAGAAAAAAGACTATCAGTGCGATTCGGATGCCTTTGTTTTCCATACCTATTGGAAGTGATGATAATTCATGCCGCACCCACGCGCTGCAGATTTGGCGCGGGGTGAGTTAACCTGGATCTGTGTATTGCAGCCGAGGACTAAGGGGCGCGAGGGCGGGCAGGAATTGCCGCAAGTGATATGTCCGATGCGATCTCAGAGGCTACACGGCTGACTGCGGCCAAATGTGAAGCACGAGCGTTTGTCCGACCATCGAGCAGCACAGCGGCAGCGAATCGATCGGATGCTGCCGTTGAGGCAGGCGCTACGGTGAGCTGCGTACGCGCCGGTAAAGCATCAGGCGTAAGGTGGGAGAACCTAGATTCAAGATGAGATATGAGGTGTGAACCTGAAAGTCCTTCCGCACCGAAGAGGCGACCGGCGTCCTCTCCACTCTGCTCAATTTCTGCAACTACGGCCGTCAGAAATGCCTGGATCTCAATGAAGCGTTCATTAGACACCACGTCCAGTGCCAATTCCACCGCTTCGACATCATCCACTCTGAGCTGCCCGCGCAGCCAATCAGCAAAGGGTACTCTTGCAGCCTGATGCCCCGGTGCAGGAACGACAGACAATAGAACCGTGCTGCACGTAGTTAAGACGGCAACAAAACGGATTACGCCTTTGGTCAGATATCGGTACATTACTCAGGACTGAATTGCGACGCGGAAGTTACGTTCCGCAGCAGCAGATTCCAATTCCCTCGTCGAGCAGATGATTCAAGAATCATCGATTAGAAGAGACTTCTTGCGGCCGCCTCTGCCGTGCGGCCTCCAAACTTGAGCGATATGCCGTCCGCCCCTTCCGACATTCGTCCTACCCGGATTACCACCCGCGATGGTGCAATACTATATGGACGCTCGTGGAATCCGGCCGCTCATCTAAATGCCTCGATTGTTCTGGTGCATGGATATGCCGAACACTCGGGGCGGTACGACGAGCTCGGCCGCTATCTGAGCCGCCACGGATATGCGCTGCACACCTATGATCAACGGGGCGCGGGACGATCTGATGGAAAACGTGGTCGAATTCACCGATTCGGACTTCTGGTGTCGGATCTGAAGACTTTCGTTGAGTCACTGCCGAATGACGACGCTCCTATGTTCATCATGGGACACAGTCTTGGCGGAGCGGTCGTTCTCGAGTACCTCATCCGCTACGCTCCGAATCAATTCGGGGGAATAATTGCCAGCAGCCCTGCGCTTCGCATAGTTACACCTTTCCCCTCATCTACGGCGCAGATGATTGCCCGTATCGCGCCACTCGTACCATTTATCCCGACGCTGCCACTCGATCGGACGGGGCTGAGTCGGGATCAGTCGGTGGTCGAAGAGGCCGCAACGGATGATGGCAACTTCCTGGGTCGTATCCCTCTCGGGACCGCAGGGCAGATGATTTCAGCCGGGCCTAAAATTCTTGCTCGAGCGTCTCAAATCAAGCTGCCGTCACTCATCTTTACGGGCACCGCAGATAGAATCGTCGACCCGAAAGGGAGTTTCGAGCTATTCGCTCAGATCGGCTCCTCCGATAAGACCCTCGCCATATACGAGGGCCTTTACCACGAGACTTTTCGTGAACCTGAAAAGGCGATTGTCATGGACGGGCTTCGTCTCTGGCTGGAAGAACAACTTTCGTAAGTCGGCCAGTTTCAACGCGGCAAAGCGTCACGGAACAGAGGTGCCGATTCAGTTTGTCGGGAGGAGATCGAAGACCAGATGCACGGTTGCACGAACCTCAATTTCCCCCGCCGCATACGCATTGGGCTCGGGCGCAGCAACGTCCATCGCAGCTGAGAGGGCCACTTCATTGCGATACATCGGTCGCGGAAAGTCATACTGCTGTTCACTGATACTCCGCACTTCTCCGAGTCGAACCCCCAGCGTAGACGTCATCAATTCCGCCTTCGCACGTGCCGCTTCCACCGCCTTGGTGAGTGCAATATTGCCGGCGGCCTGCCGATCCCGTATCTCGTAGCTTACCTGATTGAGCCGGTTGGCTCCCTCCTGGACCACACGTGTCACCACCTCCGGCAGGCGGTTGAGGTCCTCCACCCGGACAACGATATCGCGCACGGCCTCGAATCCACGTTCTTCCCAGCGCCTGGCTTCATTATTCCACTCGCGCCAGGGCTGCAGGTGCAAATTCTCCATTCTAATGCTTCGTTCTTCGATACCCAGCCCCCGCACGGCGTCCATCGCCCGAGCGGCTGCCGAGGCATTGTCGCGCCGAGCAGCCTCCGGCTCGGTATCACGCGTGACTACCCCGAATCGTACAACGGCAACGTCCGGTTCGACTGCGTGGACGCCCTCTCCCGATACACTTATAGTGCGGGGGTTTAAATCCTGTGCCGTAACATCAACAGCAGTGACGAGGAAATAGGACAGAATAAGTGTCAGACTACCAATTCGTAGCATGGACCTGCGGTTTTTGGTGGTTGAGGCAGTGTACGGCGCAGATTACGCATGATTCGTACCGTCGCATCACAGAGCACGTAACGAAACTGCAACTGCCTGTTACACGAAGTGAGGCGTTTGCAGCAAGTCAGGGATGCAGCCGGCCCAGGAGCCTGGGGAACGGGATGGTCTCGCGGATGTGACTGATGCCGCACATCCACGCGACGAGTCGCTCCAGCCCCAGTCCGAATCCCGAATGGGGTACCGAACCATAGCGCCGAAGATCGTAATACCACTCGAATACCTCAGGCGGTAATCCATGGTCCGCCACCTGCTGCTCGAGGAACGCCAGGTCGGTGGCACGCTCGCCTCCACCGATGACCTCCCCATAACCTTCGGGCGCGAGCACATCCATTCCCATCGCAAAGCGATCGTCCTCGGGATCACGTTTCATATAGAAGGCCTTAACCGCAGCAGGATAGCGATGTACGATGATGGGACGATCGAAATGCCAGGTTAGCACGGTCTCATCCGATCCACCGAAATCATTTCCCCATTCGAAACTGCGGGCAGAATCTCGCCACCTGGGTACATTGCGCAACGCTTCTTCGATTTCCTCGAGACGCCGATGGATCTCGATCGCCCGGGCATCGAGGCGGCGCTTGACGCGTTTTTTTGCCTGACCATACTGCTTCTTGCCCTCGTAGAGTTCCTCTTCCAGCGAGGCCTTCTCTTCGTGCAGGCCGCTGATCCGCTCATCCAGCATCTGTGCCGTTTTGTCGCTGCGCAACAACTCGACAGCCTCGGAATAACTGATTCTGGGGAAGGGGGTCTGGATGCGCCTCAACGGCTCCAGGTCACGCTCAAGGATTTCCAGCTCGGTCGTGCAATTGTCCATCACACTGCCCGCTATGTGGACGAGAAATTCCTCGGCCAGGTCCATGTTCATATTCAGATCATAGAACGCCATTTCGGGCTCGATCATCCAGAATTCCGTCAGGTGACGTCTGGTCTTCGACTTCTCCGCTCGGAACGTGGGGCCAAAAGTGTATATCTTCCCCATCGCCATCGCCATCGCCTCTCCGTGCAGCTGTCCGGATTGCGTGAGATAAGCCTTTTCGTCAAAATAGTCGAGTTCGAATAGGGTGGATGTCCCCTCTACCGCATTCCCCGTCAGGATCGGCGCGTCCATCTGAATAAACCCTCGATCCTGAAAGAACTGGTGGATCGACATGATGATCTGGTTGCGGATTCGCATCGTCGCCCACGGCCGGCGGCTGCGCAGCCAGAGGTGGCGATGATTCATCAGGAACTCGATCCCGTGCTCTTTGGGCGTGATAGGATACTCTGCGGCTTCGGAAATCAGCTTGATCCCCGTGACCTGGATTTCGTACCCGCCCACCTGTCGTTCGTCTCGGCGGACCGACCCACGCACTTCAAGTGCAGACTCCTGCCCAATATGCTCTGCAATCTCCCATTCTGCTTCGGTCACATCAGACTGGTTGACGACACACTGCACGATTCCACTTCCATCACGGAGTACCAAAAACTGAAGGCCCTTCGACCCTCGTCTGTTGTACAGCCAGCCTTTAATGACCACTTCTCTTCCGTCATGATCAGCAAGCTCATTTATATACGTGGGAATTCGTGATTGCGTCATATCAGTAGGTAGGTCTCGCAATTATGCAGTTTTGATGTTGTGCCTTACGAGATAGTTCGTATGAAGGCAGCCTGATGATCCACCTGTTCTTCAGGTTCAGTTACCGTCGGTGGACTCGAATGTGCTTTTTGCCGCAACACGCTCTGGTACATCGGGAACAGCAAGCCGGCTGAACGTCATCGAAATGTCCGTTCAAATTCGGTCGACGCCTCGATTTCGAATCGTTTGGTCTTCAGGTTGTATTTCCGCTCCTCGATTACAAACCGTTCTTCGAAGATTTCGATCAGGTTGTAGTAGTTGGTATCGCGATTGGAGTCTCGTCCACGGCTGCTTGTAGCCGTTCCTGCGCTGGCGATAACGACCTGTTTCCCTTCGGGATGAACCGTGATCGGCTCGATGTGCGACACGTGGAGGTGGCCGCACAGGACCAGGTCAACTCCAGAGCTTGAAGCTATGTCGAGGGTGTGCTGCGCGTTCCGGGCTACGTCGTGCGGACCCAATGCCTGTATTTTGGTCAGATGATGGTGCAGGACCAGCACCTTGAAGTGCCGGTCGGGAACTTGATCAAAATACTGCTTGACGCGAATATGCACATCCGTCCCAAGCATTCCCCCTTTGATAGTTCTTCCGTGGGCGGAATTAATACCCAGCACGAAGAGGCCGTCCGCTTCGAAGACGGGCCAGAGATCATCTCCAAGATAAGATCGGTAGCGCGCGAGGGGACTGAACAGTCGTCGTATCGGAAACCACCACGGGAAGACGTCATGGTTTCCCGGCACTACGAGCGTCGGCGGACGGAACTGTTCGATCATCGCCATGAACCCTCGAAATTCGCGATGGCGGGCCCGCTGCGTCACATCTCCACTCACGGCTACAAGGTCAATATCGCGTTCGTTAACCTCATCGATGAGTGCGGGCACAATCGATGGGTGCGCAATCTTCCCGAAGTGAAGGTCGGAAATGTGAACCAGCTTCATAGCAGCGTCAGATAGGCGCGATACTCCGATTTCAAACGGTCCTGTCCCGGTCCATAAAATACGAAAGCGCCGCCCCAGTGACCGAGGCGGCGCCTAAAATCCGAGAGGACCCTGTTACAGCATCATGTTCATCGGTTCCTCGAGCAGTCGCTGCAGGGTGTTCAGAAACTCCGCGCCGCTTGCGCCATCGACCAGCCGGTGGTCGCATGAAAGCGTGAGCTTCATCCGCTTTCCGGGCACGATTTCTCCGTCCTTCACCACGGGCACATCACGGATTCCACCGATGGCCAGTATGCACGCGTTCGGAGGATTAATGATCGCGGTAAACTCCTCGATGCCAAACATCCCGAGGTTGCTGGTCGTGAAAGTTGAGCCCTCCCATTCCGACGGATCCAGCTTTCGGTCTCTGGCTCGCCGCGCGAGATCGCGAGTTTCGTCGGCGATCTGCGCCAGACCTTTACGCTCGGCGTTTCGGACGACCGGAGTGAGCAGGCCTTCATCGATGGCCACAGCCACTCCGATATGCGAGTCTTTATGGTAGCGAACCACGCCTTCCTCCTCGAGGTAGGACGCGTTTACGTTCGGATGTCGCTGCAACGCGATGGCAGATGCCTTCGTGATGAGGTCGTTGTACGAAACTCGCGGTCCGTCATTGGCCTCCGAAATCTCATTGAGACGCGTACGAAGCTCGATCGCCTTCTCCATGTCGACATCGACGGTGAGATAGAAGTGCGGTGCCGTGAACTTGCTTTCGGAGAGTCGCCGCGCGATCGTCTTACGCATTTGCGATGCGGTACGGTCTTCGAACCGATCTCCGGGTGCAGCCACGGGAGCTTTTTTCTCCTGAGCCGGTGCCGGCTTGCGATCCACCTCTGCCTCAACCTCTTTCTGGTCACCGATCAGGGCTTCGACATCCCGGCGCACGATGCGTCCATCCGGTCCGGTGCCTTTGATCGAGGCAAGGTCGATCCCGTGCTCACCGGCCATCCGCCGTGCAAGTGGAGAGGACTTGATGCGCTCGTCACCGACTGAGGGTGCCTCAACCGGCGCTTCCTCCCGTGCCTCCTTCTCATCTTCTGCCGG
>CBFGXY010000012.1:0-14934 GCA_965652945.1 uncultured bacterium | reverse complement strand
CGGGTTATGAGGATGCAATCGAGGTGGCAAAGGAGAGGGGCGTGGATCTGCCTATGGTATAGAGTACGGCTGTGTCAGAAATAGCGTGCACGATGAAAGATGCTTCAAGGAACTCCCCGTACTGTTCGAACCGGAACTTCCAAATAGCATGTGGACGACCGGATTAAGTGCTATATAATCGAGCATCATTCATGCGCAAGTGGGTAGCGTAAGGCGGAGATATCCGGAGATGTATTCCGTCAGTGAGTGCAACACGTCGAATGAAACTGGTTGTTCACCTTGAGGAATCGTGAGTCATTAACCGTACCTGCTGAATAACAAAAGTTGAGGCACTATATGTGTCGATAAGTACTTACTGCATTGTTAGCGATGATGTCTTCTGGAGGCATGACAACATGCGAACGTCTTTTAATATCAACGATCAACACGTCGTGGTGTAGAACGCGCAACGAGGATATCGATATCGTTCAGGTAGCGGCTAACGATTTCCGTGCCATCATAGATGCAGAACGGCTCCTTCCTGAATGATTGCAGTTCGCCTTGCCACGACGAACGCTACCGATTACGATCGATGAGTTCAGACCGGAAGTCGGATGAGACCGGCTTGAGCAACATCAGGGGTCAAATAAGCCGTTCTCTTCCAGCGACCTGAGAAATTCGATCGCTTCGCTGTTACCTTCGGCAGCGGTCGTGCGAAGATCGGACAGGAACTCGTCGAGACGGATCGTTGCCTGTTCGATCCCACGGTTCGACGCAAGTCGCATAAGGCGAACGTATTCGTCGATGTCTTGAGGCTGATCGTGTAGTCCTCGAAGGTGAATCATGGCCGCCCACGCAATTGCCGATGAGTCTCCGCGTTCGATGGCCTCATCATAGTAGAACAATGCAGAGTCACCGTGAGCCATTGACCCGTGGTACCGCCCTAGTTCATAGAGAGCGCGCGCGTTACCATGCGCAGCCTCTCGGCGCAGATGGCGAAATATACTACTCGTATCGGCATTTTGATCACCATAAATGAGGTAGGCGAGGGATACGCTGTCAGGCGTTGATAAGTCTGTCGGCTGCTCGTTGTCGTAAGTCTGGCATCCAGTTGTGAATATGAATGCCAGAATCGTGATGGTATGAGTGAGAATACGCGCTGTATTTTGCACAAGTTATAACGTAAGCGTGGGCGCAATCGTAAACGAGGCGAACGTGCTTCTATTCGGCGATTTCGAACATAACGAGTACTTGTTCTAATGTCTATATGTCGTGATTCAGGGCTTCTACGTGCCCTCCAGCCGGATTCGTTCCGCGCATCTCGCTCCCCATCCCGACAGTATACTCACGATGCATATCAACCCGTATTTTGTCTGCGAAATCGCCGACGCAGCTATCGCGTATCTGGCCTTTGGACACAAGAGGGTGAGTATGCGTTTCAATACAAAGTTAGAGTCCTGAGCACCCGGCTGTTGAAATAATCTGTCCGTTTCATCAGATCGCAGAGACGAGTTAACTGGTTCTGGTCGACGCACTTAACACCACGCCATGCCGATCATAAAGCTTGAGAACCTACCAGTCGACGTCGAACGCCGACTTTCTGCCCTCACGAATGATGCATCCGTCGTCGATGCCTCGCGCAGGATCGTCGAATCTGCGCTCGAGAGCGGTGAGGTTCACTACGGCATCAACACGGGCTTCGGTGCGCTGGCCCAAGTGAGGATCGGTGGCGACCAGCTGTCGCAGCTCCAGCGGAATCTGTTATTGAGCCACGCGGTGGGCGTCGGCGAGCTCATGCCGAAGGATGTGACGCGGTTGATGCTCCAGCTCAAGATCCATGCGCTTGCGCTGGGCCACTCGGGCGTCTCGCGCGCGACGTTCGACCGCTTACTGCTCTTCGCCGATCGCGACCTCATTCCGGCGGTACCGTCTCGCGGGAGCGTAGGCGCATCGGGCGATCTGGCGCCGCTCGCGCATCTGGCGCTGCCTCTAATCGGACATGGGCAGTTCTGGACGGACGATGGAAGCTCGGTCGAAGAAGCTACAGCTGTGCTCCGCCGAGAGCACCTTGAGCCCATCGAACTTCAGGCCAAGGACGGCCTCGCGCTCATCAACGGCACGCAACTTATGAGTGCATACGGAGCGCACATACTGCACCGAGCACTGAGCCTTGTGCGGGAAGCCGACATTCTCGCTGCCATGAGCCTCGAAGCAATTCAGGGCAGCATCAAGCCGTTCGACGCGCGGATTCAAAAGGTGCGCCCGCACCCTGGACAGATCAAAGTTGCCGAAAACGTTCGCCGATTGCTTGTCGGTAGCGAGATCCTTGAGTCGCATCGTACCTGCGGCAAGGTGCAGGATCCATACAGCCTGCGTTGCGTGCCTCAGGTTCACGGCGCGAGTCGGGATGCTATTGGTCACGCGGTCGAGGTCGTCGAACGTGAGATCAACTCAGTGACGGACAACCCACTCGTGTTCGAGGACGGCGACATCATCTCAGGCGGAAATTTTCACGGTCAGCCACTGGCTCTTGTCCTCGACTACGCCGCCATCGCCCTAGCGGAACTGGCCTCTATCTCCGAAAGACGAACGTACTTGCTGCTTGCCGGCCACGACGGCCTGCCGAAGCTTCTCATGCGAGAGACGGGCATCAACTCAGGCTTCATGATCCCGCAGTACACCGCTGCCGCACTTGTGTCCGAGAACAAAGTGCTGTGCCACCCGGCCTCCGTCGATTCCATCCCGACGAGCCTCGGCCAGGAGGATCACGTCTCGATGGGAAGTATCAGCGCGCTCAAGCTCTATCAGGTTCTACAAAACGTCGAGCAGGTACTGGCCATAGAGCTTTTAACTGCGGCGCAGGCACTTGATTACCGCAAACCACTCCGGCCTGGACGTGGCGTAGAGATTGCCCATGAGGCCGTGCGATCCCGCATACCGCACCGCGAGGAAGATTACGTTTTTCAGGATGACATTCTCACGTGCCGCGCGATGGTTGGCGAGGGGGCGCTGGGAGAAGCTGTCGGGAAGGAGGTTGGCGCGCTAAGTTGAGGGGGAGGTATGGATGTGTGTGTATGTGTGGATGTGTCGGTGTGTTTGGATGTATGGGCGTAGGCACGCGTTGGGGGCGTATGGATGAGTAGGACGAGAAATCCCTGGATGGATTAATCGATTAGCAGGTAGCTATGGTTACTGACTTCCAGGAACTGAGGGTCTATAGCCATGCGGCTCTTTGCACTATCGAAGAAATGGCCGAAGGAGGAGACATATGCACGAACAGATTCGTAAGTCGTCGCGATCAGTTTGCGCGAACATAGCCGAAGCATGGTGTAAGCGAAGGTACCAGGCACATTTCATCAGCAAATTATCGGATGCGGAAGCCGATGCAGCGGAGACGCTGAACTGGATCAGTTTTGCTTTCGATTGTGGATACCTTTCTGAAGCTACTCGCGCGGAATTGTCGAGCGAGTATGCCGCTGTTCGTGGAGGGCTTGTTCGCATGATGTCCGAAGTAAGAAGGTGGTGCGGTCCTTCCCAACTACGCGAGCCAGGCGAGGAATATGGTGCGATTTCGCGCGATGACGACTAAACAATTTTCAGCGGGAATTGATGTGTCGATCAGCTGGCTTTGCACAGTGGTCCTGCGCGTCGCGTCTCAACATTCTGTGCGAATGAAGTAGTTCAACAGGCTGCCAGCAGTCGGCCACCCCACACTTCCAAAGTCCCAAACCTCCAAACCTCCACACCCATACTCCCATACCCCAAACTTCCCCACCCCGTTCATGCCAATCCTCCACAACATTCCCACCCTCGCTACCTGTGCGGGAATCAATCAAGACGACATCGGCGAGATCCGCGACGCAGCGGTTGTCTGGCGGGACGAGACGATTCGATGGGTGGGAAAGGAATCTGATCTGCCGGCGGAATTTGCTGATCAAGAGCGCGTCGATGCCCGAGGCCGGCTCGTCGTTCCGGGCCTTATCGACTGTCACACCCATCTCGCCTTCGGAGGATGGCGGGCCGATGAGTTCGAGATGCGAAGCCGGGGAGATTCGTATCTCGATATCGCGAGACGCGGAGGGGGCATTGCCTCCACCGTTCGAGCGACACGTGAATCGACCGAAGAGGGCCTTTACCAGCGAGCACGTTCCCACCTTGGAGAGATGCTTCGTCTCGGGGTCACGACGATCGAGGCAAAGAGCGGTTATGGTCTGAACATCGAGGATGAACTCAAAACGCTGCGCGTTTATGAGCGGCTGCGCGCCGACGGACATGACATAGCCTCTACCTTCCTCGGCGCCCACATTGTTGCACCTGAATTTGCAGATGACCGCGAGTCATACATGCGCCTGCTGATCGAGGAGATGATCCCCGCGGTGGCGGACGCACGCCTGGCATCTTTTTGCGATGTATTCGTCGAAGAAACGGCCTTCAGCATCGGCGAGGCGCGGCAGATCCTTGAGGCTGGGAAGCGGCACGGATTGCGGCCGAAACTTCACGTCGACCAGTTGTCGGATGGCGGAGGCGCGGCACTGGCAGCTGATGTAGGAGCGATCTCGGCTGATCATCTCGAACACACGTCTGAACCCGGTATCGCGGCCATGGCCCAGGCGGGTGTAGTCGCTGTGAGCTTGCCAATTGCGACCCTTTACCTGCGGCAGCCACCAATGGATGCCCGTGAGTTCATCGTGCGTGGCGTAGCTGTCGCCGTCGCAACGGACTTCAATCCGGGAAGCGCCCCGAGTTATCATCTTCCATTCGCCCTGACGCTCGCTTGTGTGATGCAGCGAATGACGCCGGCGCAGGCACTAAAAGGCGCGACACTAATCGCAGCCCGAGCCATCGGACGCGAGGCCGACGTTGGATCACTGGAACCGGGAAAACTGGCTAACTTTGCGCTCATCGATGCAGAGAGCGTAAACCAATGGATCTATCACCTCCGGGGAAACGCTGTCAGCGACGTGTTCGTGAGGGGCAAGCTGCAGGCCAGCAGTGCCGTGTGATCGTATGACTCCGCGAAGTGATCGTATGACTCCGTGAAATGATCCTATGACTCTGCGAAGTGATCCTATGACTACGCGTAGTCATCCGATGACTCCGAACAATCCACCTCCACATCGCATAATACCACGACTTCATAAACAACGGTATTAACATGTGCGGACGGATCTCCATCGCGACGCGGCCGAGTGAGATGATCGAGGTTTTCGATACGGTCAAGCACGCGGCCCGACTGGACGGCCTCGATACCCCGAAATACAACATCGGTCCTACGGTAGATCTTCCTGCCATTCGCCTCGAGGAGGATGACTATGCCTGGGTGCTTTTGCGCTGGGGGCTCGTCCCTTCATGGGCACGGGATGTGCGAATCGGGAACAGGATGATTAACGCACGGGCCGAGTCGATCGCGGAGAAACCTTCATTTCGATCCGCTTACAAAATGCGGAGATGCCTCCTTCCGATAACGAGCTTCTACGAATGGAAACGAACGGATACGGGAAAGCAACCGCTCTCGATCTATATCAAGGATGAGTCGCTGTTCACGCTTGCAGGAATCTGGGAGGAATGGACATCGCCCGAGGGGGAAGTTATCGAGTCCTGCACGATCGTTACCACGGAGGCGAACTCGTTCATGGAGTCAATTCACGACCGAATGCCGGTCATCGTGGCACCGGAAGAACGAGACGTCTGGTTGGAAGCCGACCCGGAGACGGCGCAACACGTCATGCGGCCATTTGACTCCGATCGCATGGACGCGCATCTGGTCAGCACGTACGTAAACAACGTGCGGAACCAGGGGCCCGAATGCATCCAACCGCTAACAGACGAACCACGAACCCTGTTCGGTTGACTCGCCCGCCTATCATCACATCGCCCGAGCAACCGCCTCCTTCAGAATACGATTTCAGGACTATCTGCAGTCATGACGGTCAATTCGACTCAACTTCGGACGGTCAATTTGTAATGACCCATCCACACCAATCCGCACTTGAGCCAGGAGCAAGCTCTCCCGAAGATCCTCGACTGGGTGAGTTGATCGGCAGATCAGAAACCGATGTCGTGGAAGGTAGCCTCGTTCTCATTGGCTTCCCGACCGACGAAGGTGTTCGCCGAAATGGGGGACGAGCCGGTTCGGCGAAGGCTCCGGCGACGATCCGTGAGCAGCTTTTTCGGCTTACGCCCGATCCGCGCATTTTCAACCGGCACATCGAGGTCCTGCGGAAAATCGTTGATCTTGGTGACATCGGAACGACAAGCGACTTGGAGGCCGATCAGCAACGGCTGGGAACCGTAGTCCGCGGGATCTTAAGGCGCGGCGCAATACCCATCATTTTTGGTGGGGGGCACGAAACGGCCTATGGCCATTACCTCGGCTACGCAGATGGCGACAACTCCACATCCATCATCAACTGGGACGCGCATACAGACGTCAGACCGCTTCGAGACGGTCAGGCACACTCGGGCTCTCCATTTCGTCAAGCAATTGAGCATCCCACTCAACCCTGTCGCCGTTACCTCGTCGCGGGATTGCAGCCCGCAAGCGTCGCTCACGACCATCTCGCTTTCGTTGACGCCCACGGCGGTCGCGCGTGGTTTGCGCGTGACATCGACCAGCATATCATCGATAGGATTTACGGTTTGATTGATTCCGACGCGATGGTGACGTTTGATTTAGACGCTGTGGCGCAGGCGGATGCGCCCGGCGTCAGCGCCCCGGCGGTCGACGGACTTTCTGTCCGTCACTGGTTATATGCCGCTCGAAGGGCGGGGGAGAATTCCACAATTAAATCGTTCGACATCTGCGAACTCAATCCGCGCCTGGACGTCGACGGGCGAACGGCGAGGCTTGCGGCGCGTACGGTCTGGGAATTTATTCGGGGCGTGGTAGACCGGCAGGATTGATCGATGCGCTGAGAATCTGAGGATGGGGGCCCTGCCGTGGTGAACAAATAGGCATCAAATGATTCCTGCAAGGTGCGGCGTTTGCCCGCGTTACAATCACCAATAGATTTTTTCTGCTCTTGAACATCAAAATATTTACGACCGGCGGTACGATTGACAAGACGTACTTCGATGCCAGGAGCACGTATGAGGTAGGGGATCCGCAGATCATCGAGATCCTTCAGACCGCGAATGTCGGCTTCACATATGACGTCGAAGTCCTTTTCATGAAAGACAGTCTCGAAATCGATGACGATGATCGCCGGGAGGTCGTCCGTCGCGTGTCGGACGAATCGGCGGACCGAATCCTCATCACGCATGGAACCGACACAATGGTCGACACGGCTCGTGCGTTGAATACGATCGTGGACAAAACGATCGTGCTCGTCGGCTCGCTCAGTCCGGCGCGTTTCAAGAACAGCGACGCCGAGTTCAACATCGGATTCGCTGTGGCAGCCACTCAGATACTTCCTGTTGGAGTTTACATCGCCATGAACGGTCGTATCTTCACGCCCGACCGGGTTCGCAAGAATCGTGACGCGAATCGATTCGAACCGATTTAGCGACACTTCATCCCATCAAAATCTATAGCACATGCTGAGACAAACATTCAGGACGCTGTATGCATTCGTATTAATCACCTCGCTGGCCGCGATGAGTGTGGCAGCGCAGACGACCGTAGTAGACGCGACCGAGCAGATTCGGGAGGAAGCGCTCGAGCGGTCGAGGGTGATGGAATGGGTCCACACGTTGACGGATTATTACGGAGCCCGGCTGACCGGCTCGCCGACGCTCGAAGCGGCGGGCGAGTGGGCGCTGGAGGAGATGACTTCCTGGGGCTTTCAGAACGCCACGAAGGATGAATGGGACTGGGGGAATCCTGGTTGGGAAAACACGTTCTACGCCGGGCACATGATCTCTCCGTCGCGACAGGCGCTGTATGCGGAAGTGCTCGGATGGACACCCGGTACTGATGGGCCCGTGCGCGGAAACGCGGTTCACATCACGCTGCCGACCGATGTTACCCAGGAGCAGCTTGACTCGTTTATTGACTCGATACGCGCTGATCTGCCGGGCTCAATCGTCCTCATTGGTGATGGTTCTCCGAGTGCAACGCGAGACATGCCCGAGCGCATGGCCGACGAGGACGCCGCCCAGCGCTTCGTTCCGGGCGCCGATGCGAGCCAGGGTCGAGGCTATACCCCGCCGACTCCTCGGGAAGACGGTATCCTGGCGCCGTTCCAGATCCGAAGCCAGATCGATGCGGCCGTGCTGGAATCAGGCGCGAGCGTAGTCGTTACTCCTTCCACCATGGAGCATGGACTGATCCGTGCCTTCTCCAATCGCACCTATGATGTCGAGCAGGCGCTGCCTACGGTCGTCATGCGGAATGAGGATTACAACCGTATCACGCGGCTTCTCGAACAGGGAACCGACGTCGAGCTGGAATTCGACATCCGCAATAATGTATACCCGGAGGGTGCGACAGAATACAACTATACGATCGACATTCCGGGAACGGATCTGGCGAATGAGATCGTGTTCATTGGCGGACATATCGACAGCTGGCATGCGGGAACCGGTGCAACGGACAACGCGACCGGTGTGGCCGTCATGATGGATGCTGCACGCATCATCCATGAACTTGGTCTGCAGCCGCGCCGCACGATTCGTCTGGCGTTCTGGACCGGTGAAGAGCAAGGTCTGCTTGGATCACGTGCCTACGTCCAAAAGCACTTTGGCACGTTCGAGGATCCCAAGCCGGGATATGATGATGTGGTGGCCTATCTGAATCTCGATAGTGGCACGGGTCGGATTCGCGGAGCCCTGGTCTTCGGTCCGACGGAGGCAGCCGAAGTGCTTCATGAGATCGTGCAGCCGATGGCTGACCTGGGCGTGGCGGGAGCAACGGAAACTAACAGCCGCCGTCTCGGAGGATCCGATTATACGGCGTTCAACCAGGCCGGACTTCCGGGCGTGAGCCTGAGTCAGGACCCGATTCGATACTTCACCACGACCTGGCACACAAACTTCGATACCTACGATCATGTCCTGGAAGACGATCTGAGGCAGGCCGTGGCGGTTGTCGCGACGATGGCGTACGAACTCGCCACGAGGGATGAGAAACTGCCTCGATTCGCGGATGAAGACATGCCGGCCCGTCCGTAGCGTTCATGTTTGAATCATCCAGAATTATACTCGGCAAGGGGCGCGTCTCGGGATGGAGACGCGCCTCTGCCATTTGGAGCCTCCTGCGTCCATTGAATTTGCTGATGTTCTGCGGCGGGGTATTTCTCGGGGGATTTTTGGGTGCCGAGTCGGCCGGTGTTTTCCGAGACACATTCTGGATGTATGTGGTTGGGGCCGTTGCCGTGGCGGCCATAGGAGGTGCAGGCAACAGTCTCAACGATGTGCTCGATGTTAATATCGACCGCGTAAATCGACCTGGGAGACCCATCGCCTCCGGAACGATCTCGCGTCGGACGGGGAGTTGGGTGTGGTTGAATGGTTCAATAGTAGGCCTTGGACTGAGCCTCTGGTTGTCGGCTACACATCTGCTCGTCGCAGGACTCGCCGTTGGAGCGCTCGTTGCGTACAGTCTGGTATTGAAACGGGTAGTTCTTGCGGGCAACCTCCTGGTCGCGCTTCTAGTAGCGGTCTCGCTCGTGTACGGAGCCATGATTGGAGGAGCGGTTTCAGACGTGCTCATTGCCTGTGCATTTGCATTTTTGCTGACATTAGCGCGAGAGGTTCTGAAGGATGCCGCGGACGCGCCGGGTGATTCTGCTCATCACGCCCACACACTTGCGAGCGTCTTCGGAATCGATGCTGCGGTCGGAATCGCTCGTGTGATCATCGCGGGAACGATCGTTCTGACACCGATTCCCTTCCTGTTTTCAGGCTATAGCACATTATACCTGCTCCTCGTCCTGATTACGGACGTGCTGTTGGTATGTGTTCTATGGACGGCCGGAGCGCGACACGAGAACGCATTGGACCGCTCCACAGACCTGTTGAAATGGGCAATGCTTGTTGGTATGGTGGCACTTGCCTCTGCTAACGCGCTGGATTAATCCTATCCGCAGAACCTCGTGGCGCAGCTGCCAGATATAAAACTCGTCGAGCGAGCCCGCACAGGCGATAGAAGTGCGGTGGGGGAGGTCCTGGAATTGATTCAGCCCGTACTCCGATCATTTTTCATCAGTCGGATCGGGAAGGGTCCGGATGTAGACGACCTGGTGCAGAACACGTTGTTACGGCTGCATCGTGGGCTCTCGGACCTTAACGACCCCGCCAGCCTGAAACCGTTCGCCATGAGGGCCGCGGTCTTCGAACTTCAGGATTTTTATCGCGGAAGGTATTCCGCCAAAGAACAGGTGTTCGATCCATCCGCTCTGCCGATCGATGAGTTGGTGCAGCACGACGAAGGAGTTGCACTCGACTATGATCAGCTGATGTCAACGATCACGCCGCTTGCTCGGCGCATTCTGGAACTTCGGGCATATGGTTATCGCTACGATGAAATCGGCAAAGCAGTGGGAAGCAGCGAAGCCGCCATCAAAATGCAGGTCAAACGGGCGCTGGACAAACTGCGAGGTCTTTTCGTGATTCTGATAGTGATCAATCCCTTGCTATGGAAATTCCTCACCTGATGTTACTCTTTCCGAATCGTTTGCGGCTAATCAAGTGAAGCCGTTCTGACGATCTCCCATCCATGAAGCACGACCCGCTCGACATATTACTTTCAGATTCCGTCTCTCCGGATCAGTACGACCAGTTGCGCAATCGGATGATGGAGGATGAGGAGCTGCGGAGGCGTCTGTCCGCATGGGTACGGGTGATTGGACTTCAGCGTGCCAGGTGGGATGAGCTCGTGCCGGACCGCCGGCTGCTGCTGCTGGCCGCTTTGCGTGATTTAAATCGGATGGATCTGCTCTCGGAGGCGGACCTCGAGTACCTCGATGCGAATGCTGATTTACTAACCGCAGCCACCGAGCAGCTGCTTAGCCTGGATGACGTTAAACGGACCATCGCCGCTGACGCCCAGGCGTTCGAAATGGCATGGGATGAGCATTTTGTGGCATCGCCGTCGAGCAGAAGCAGACCAGTCGACAGGCCGCCGGTCGCCCGTCCACGTCGAAGCCGGACCGCACGATGGATGTGGAGAGTGCCGCTTGCAGTTGCTATTGCAGGATTCGCAGTACTGGCCGTTTTACTCCTGCAGCGCGAAAGCGACTTCGAGCTGGTTGCCACGCAACCCGGTGAGACCCGGGTCGTCGAATTCGCCGATGGAACCATGATCCATCTGTTCGAGGACTCTCGTCTGAGATACGTTCCCTCCGAGCGTCAGTCGCTAATCAATCGCAAGGCGGTCCTGGACGGAAAGGCCCTTTTCGATGTGGCTCCTCAGCAACAAGGTTTGATCGTCGAAACTTCGGAAGCGGTCGTCACGGTGATGGGAACGCTGTTTGGAATCATCGGTGAGGAAGGAGAAACGGAAGTCACGCTTGTTGAAGGCCGTCTCGCGCTCTCGGGAATGTCGCAGAGAGATGCCGCGGTAATTCTCGAGCCCGGCCAGCAGAGCCGGGTGTCTGTAGACGGAATGCCGAGCCGACCCGTGGAGGTCGACCTGGATGCAGAACTGAGATGGACCGGATTATTTGTGTTCAGGAGTCTTCCCCTGTCGAAAATCGCAGAGCGCCTTTCGGAGCACTATGACGTCGCGATCGAAGTGGATCCCCGTATCGCTGGTGAGCGGTTGACGGGTACCTTTGAGCACGAGCAGCCAGTGTTGACTATTCTTCGGACGCTTGCCGCTGCTCTCAATGCCAGAGTCGACGAATCGTCCTCCGGATTGCGAATTGCTCCCGCCTGATCAAGAATTTTCACTTGATCCTTCCCTGAGGTGAACATTTTCCGCCGCAGCGGTTAGGCACCGCTTTGCCTGTTGCGAGTGCACTGGGCTCCTTGCCGGCGTGAATCGAACAATACTTCTGCTCCTCATACTCTCATTGGTCCCCGTTGCCTCCGCAAGCGCACAGGCGATCATTGTGGATGTCGAGGACGAACCACTCGAGACGGTTCTCGAATCCCTGCGCACGCAGGCGGGGCTCGACCTCGTCTACGCTGCGAGCCTTGTAGAGGACGTCAGAAGCTCGTGTTCGTATCGCGGTGAGGACGCCGTCGAAGCGCTAGCTTGTGTGCTGGCTGAAACCGGGCTCACAGCCGAACGTGTGCGGCGCAGGCAGTTTGTACTCATCCCGGACCGGCGAACCCCCACTGAAATCGATGCCGGCACCATCGCACCACGGTTCTCCATATCGGGATTCGTACGTGATGCGGTGACGGGAGAGCTCTTGCCCGGAGCCCACGCAGTTGTGCCCGATTTGAGAGTTGGAGCTTCCACCAACGATGCCGGCTACTTCATTATTCCCGGCCTTCCCACCGGCACTTACACCGTACGAATCAGCTTCATCGGATATGAATCGAAGGTTGTTGATCTGATAGCGGGGGAAACACCTCAAACATATCGGTTGGAACGGCAGTAGCTGGAAGCAGACGGCATCGTGGTCGAGACGGACCGAGAAGCTCCGGATGGGATGCCACCGCCCTCGGGCGTGGTGTCGGTTCCGGTGAGAGATCTGCAACGCCTGCCTACTTTTCCCGGCGAGCAGGACCTGTTGCAGGCCCTGCGATGGTTTCCCGGTATCCAGCAGGCAGGGGAGATCAACGGCGGCCTGGTGGTTCGAGGAGGATCGCCCGATCAGAACTTGTATCTGCTGGATGGCGCGCCAGTTTATCACCCATGGCATGCCTTCAGTCTGATATCAACCTTTCAGACGGAGACCTTCTCGGATGTCAAACTGTATCGGGGAGCCTTTCCCGCCGAACATGGCGGACGTATATCGTCCGTTCTGGATGCAAACCTGAAGGATGGCAACAGAGACGGTCCGCGCGCAACTGCTGCCCTCGGGATGCTCAGCGGACGCTTCATGATCGAAAGCCCGCTGACCGGTCAATCCTCCTTTATGATTTCGGGAAGACGATCTTATATCGATAAACTGATCGGGGTACGACATCCGGTAGAAGATGATAATGGACGCAGGGACACGCTGCGAACGGGATATTTCTTCCATGACCTGGCCGTAAAAGGCTCCGTTTGGTCAGGGCCGCGTCATCGCCTCTCCGTATCCTACTATCGAGGCGGCGACGACCTCGACCTTCGCCTGCCGTTCGATCTGTCACTCGACTTTTCGTCGTGGCTACGACCGGCCGATTTATACTTCGAAATAGGCCAGCGATGGGCCAACGATGTGACCTCGGTCAGATATCAGTATCTGCACGGATCTCGATTCTTTACCACATTCACTGCCTATCGTTCGGCTTATAAGGCTCGGGAAAGTGCCGAGATACGTCCATCGGTAAGAACACATCTCGCGTCAGATTACAACGTCGCGCTGACGGACGTTGGATTTCGCTGGGATGCGGAGTGGTATTTCGCTCTGACGCACGAGCTACGTGTCGGAGTTCATATCGTAGATCATGCCTTCCGTAGCAGGCTCGAGGCGGAGGTGGTCCGCTCAACGGCCGCATCCGATATGCTGGATGAATACAGCCGGCAACGGGCCATCGAGGCATCTGCCTATGTTCAGCATACCTGGCGACCGTCCTCGAGGCTCACGATCCAGCCCGGCGGCCGGTTTGGCTTTTTCTCGGGCGGGGAATACGTCGACATTTCCCCGCGCGTGGGCGTGCAGTATGCCCTCGTGCCCGACAGGATCATGCTCCGAGGGGCAGGCGGACGATACGTTCAGTACATGCATCGTCTCCGAGACCGCTATTCGTTTTTGTATGATCTGGTATCGAGTCGTTGGGTCGCCACGGATGAGGACGTCCGGCCCTCGATCAGCCATCATATCACCGGTGGAGTCGAGCTCCGACCGATACGTGGACTTACCTTCGTATCAGATGTCTACTGGTACGAGGCCGACGACATCCTTCTTCCGCTCGATGATTTCCAAACGAAGGAGGGTCTGGAAGGACCGGGAATTGATGTAGGGGCACTCCTTGGTCAGTACGAACCGGGACGCGCTCGCGCCTATGGAGTTGAAGTCAACGCTCGCTTTGAACGAGGCCGCTGGGAGGCTTTCGCAAGCTATACCGGAAGCCGATCGCTCACGCAGGCAGAAAGTAGGCGGTCGGCTGGTTTCAGACCTGGCAGATTCGACGTGCCCCGCGCTTTCAGCGGTCTGCTCGGAAGAACCTTTGGAGATCTGCGCGCAACTCTATCGGGAGAAATACGAAGTGGATATGCTCATACGGTACCGGTTGCTCGTTATGTGATGGATGATCCGCTGGATGGAAAACAGATCTTCCTTCATCGCCCCGATATCAACAACGGACGGTTGCCGCCCTACTTCCATGTCGACCTGAACTTTCAATACAACTTCCGGTGGGCGGGGGCAAGATGGTCGGCATCGCTGCATCTGTTCAATCTTACGAATCGCCGCAATGTGATCAGCCGGCAGTATATCCCCTCGGATACGGGCGTAGAAATACGAAACAGGCGAGGACTGCCGATCCTGCCTCTCCTTGAACTTGAAATGAGGATATGAGAACGTCGGCACTTATAACGATCATAGCCGTCCTGTCTTCGGTAATGAGTGCGGGATGTGGAACGGTCGAGCCCCAGTCGGACGAACATATCGTAGTAGAAGGGTTCGTCGTGACAGATTCGGATCTTCCCCGGCTGACGATCCGGAAGACGGCCCCGCTGCGATCAGATCTGGCGCCGGACCGACCTGAGGAAGAGGCTGCCGTGTGGCTACATATCAATGGCGACGAACTTCCGTACGAACACATTTCCGGAGGACAATATCGCCCGCTAATCAGCAGGCAAGTCCATCAGAACGATGTTCTCGAACTGGTCGTAGATCGAGATGAGACCCAGGCCCGCTCCCAGACAACGGCGCCGCCGCCGATCCATATCGATTCGGTGGCGATCCGTCCTGC
>CBFGXY010000011.1:0-15076 GCA_965652945.1 uncultured bacterium | reverse complement strand
GACTGAGACTCGCTGTCTTCTTCAAAAAGCAGTGATTCCAGCTCCTCATCCGAGAGAGTTTCGAGATCCATGTTCGAATGCTCGCGGAGTTGATCCGTGAGTTCCTCGATCCGATATGTTCTCTGTTTCTCTCTGGTCATGGAGGTATCAGCCTGAAGAGTTAAACTACAAGGTGAAGGTCGGCAAACGAATGAGTAAGGTCTGCGCACCGCAGTGGGAGAATCTGGAAGCGACACATCGCGTCGTATGGCTGCGATCCGTCATTACAGCCTCGTCAAAGTTCGTTGGGCTTCTTTTCGTTACGCGTCAGTGGCTGTGCATGTTACATATCCCGACCAAATCGAGTTCAGAATCTGACGTAGACGGTTTCGCTCTCGCTCACGATGACGTTGAGCGGCTCATCGTGAGCCTCGTAGGGTACACTATCCAAAAGACACTCTTCATATATCAATCCGATCGTGGTCGCTTCAATCGTGCTTAGAAACTGGTCGTAGTACCCCTTCCCGTGCCCGATTCTGTGGCCGTTACGTCCGCCTCCAAGAGCCGGTACGATGATCAGATCCAGGCTATCCGCCGGAACGACTTTGCCCTCCTGAGGTTCACTCACACCCCAGCGATTCTTTTTAAGAAGACTGTGTCCGTCCCATGCGAGATGCGTCATACGCGGAGACGTTCTGCCGCTGGATCCTGGGGCCAGGACGACGGGCAGTACGACGGGCAGTACGACGGTAATACCGGTCCGATGAAGGTGTTCGATGATAGGCCTCGTGTCAATCTCGCGTTTATCGACCATCGGCCAGTAGATATGAACGCAACGGGCATGCTGAACTTCGGGGATCGTTAGAAGCCGCTCTGTGATACGCCGGCTGCGTTGGTTGTACTCACCGGGGGATAATCCCGACCGGTAGGTTCGAAAGCGCGAGCGCAGCGATTTCTTTTGAGCCGCATAAGATTGAGATGAATTGTTCATCGTTCGGGTTTGGCAGTCGAACTGGCCCGCTTTGACAGCATATTACTCTGCGATGAAGAACACGTGGGATATGTTCGTTGCGTTGATCCGAACCGTGCTTTTCCGTAAGATAACTAATCTGTACTAGCCAGGGATGTCGGCTTGCCGGCACCGTTCTGAGATAGCCCCCGCTCTATGTTTGAGAGTCTTTCCGAAAAGCTTGAAGGTGCCCTGAAGGACATCAGTGGTCAGGGGCGCATCAACGAACTCAATATCGCATCCACGATGCGAGAGATTCGTCGTGCGCTACTGGATGCTGATGTCAACTATCAGGTTGCGCGGGAGTTTACCGATCGCGTCAAGGAGCGCGCGCTTGGAGAAAAAGTTCTTTCGTCGATCTCGCCAGGGCAGCAGCTCGTCAAGCTTGTTTATGATGAGCTCGTCTATTTTCTGGGTGGCGAGAAGGTCGGCATTGAGATCGCATCCAAGCCGCCCACGGTGATCCTGGTTGCAGGCCTGCAAGGGTCCGGTAAGACCACGTTTTGTGGCAAGCTTGCCCGTCATCTCAAGTCCCAGGGAAGATCGCCGCTTCTGGCTGCGGCTGATGTGTACAGGCCCGCTGCCGTCGATCAGCTTAAAACTGTCGCGAGTAGCATTAAAGTCCCGGTCTTTTCCATTGAAGAGAATGGAGTGCCGGTCAAAGATGCCGTGCGAGTAGCGCGCGAAGCTCTTGCAGAAGCCCGCCGGACGGCTCGCGATGTCCTCATCATCGACACCGCCGGACGTCTTCACGTCGACGAGACGATGATGAAGGAGGTGCAGGATATAAAAGCGGCAGTGTCGCCGCACGAGATCCTGTTCGTGGTCGACAGCATGACCGGGCAGGACGCCGTCAACACCGCGAAGGAATTCAACGATCGCCTGAATTTCGATGGTGTGGTACTCACGAAGCTCGACGGCGACACCAGGGGAGGTGCTGCGCTTTCGATTCGGTCGGTCGTCGAGAAGCCTATCAAGTTTGCATCGACCGGGGAAAAGCTCGACGCGCTGACTGAGTTTTATCCGGATCGTATGGCACAGCGCATTCTCGGTATGGGCGATGTCGTGTCGTTCGTGGAGAAAGCGCAGGAACAGTTTGATGAGAAGCAGGCCGAGCGGCTCCGCAAGAAGATCCGCTCTCAGGATTTTGACCTGGCCGACTTCTACGAGCAGCTTCAGAAGATCAAGAAGATGGGTTCGCTTCGAGATCTTCTGGGTATGATCCCGGGTATCGGACGGCAGATCAAGGACCTCGATGTGGACGATGATGCCTTTCGGCACATCGAGGCGATGATTATGGCCATGACGCCTGAGGAGCGCAGGAAGCCCGAACTCATCAATGGCAGCAGGCGCCGGCGGATAGCCGAAGGCTGCGGTCTCGAAGTGCGAGATGTGAATCAGCTATTGAAGCAGTTCCGCGAGATGAAGAAAATGATGAAGACGATGTCCAAACTCATGGGCAAGGGCAGATCTCCGGATCTGCAACAGCTTATGGGCGGGCGCGTTTAGTGGTCCTTTTTTGGGGATTAGATCACCTGAATTCAATTTAACCAGCAAGTACTAAGACGTGGCAGTTAAACTCCGATTGCGCCGCATGGGGCGGAAGAAGCTCCCGATCTGGTCGATTGTAGCGGCCGACACACGCAGTCCGCGCGATGGCCGACTCATTGAAGACCTGGGTCGCTATTATCCTCTGGAAGAGCCCGCTCGCGTTGAAATTGACGAAGAGCGTGTGCTCTACTGGTTGGAGACGGGCGCTCAGCCTTCCGACACCGTCCGCAGCCTGCTGAGCCGGCAGGGCCTGATGCTGGCATTGCACCTGCGGCGCAAAGGCGTGGCTGAAGAAGAGGTGCAGGCGGCCGTGGAAAAATATCGTCAGGAGCGTGCCGACAAAGCACCCGCGAAAACGATGACCAGGGCCGAGCGGCGCCGAAGTGCGCTCGAGGAAGAACGCAAGCGCGTGGCTGAGGAAGAGAAAGAGCAGGAGAGAATCCGGGCCGAAGAGGAGGAAAAGCGCAGGCAAGAGGAAGAGCAGGCTAAGAAAGAAGCCGCAGAAGCTCGGGCCGAAGCTGCCGAAGCTGCTCGGAAAGCACAGGAGGCAGCCAATCTTGAAACGGCGAAGGAAGAAGCCGCTGGAGAGGAAGAGGCCCCAGCTGACGGCCCCGATGAAGTACCTGCCGATGAACCGGCACCTGCGAAAGAAGCCGGAGAAGATTCCGCAACGGAAGAAGCCTTGTCCGAAGAAAATACGGACGATGGGGAAAACGGCGAGAAGAGCGAATAAGAGCTCTTCATTGTTCTTTGAATACCATGGCGGGTGACGTGCGAGATGACCTGGTACTGGTGGGTTTCGTGGGAAAGCCGCACGGCGTTTACGGAGACGTAAAAGTCGTACCGGAGACCGACGATCCGCACCGGTTCGAGGACTTCAAGCACGTTCATCTGGAAATCGACGGCCGTGCTCAGCGATTTAGCGTGACGCGTGTGCGGATGCAATCCTCAAAACGAGGTCTGATACCGGTACTATCGCTGGACGGTGTCGGCGATCGCGAGCATGCAGACGCACTTCGCAGAATCGGTATCTATGTGGAGGAGGACGAACTCGAACTGGAGGAAGATGAGTTCTTTCTGCATGATCTCATCGGGCTTCAAACAGAGGATGAATCGGGCACAGTGATCGGGACGGTTCAAGACGTTATGTCTCTTCCGGCAGGACCGGTCCTGGTCGTGTCGCGTCCGAATGAGAAAGACGCATTGATTCCGGCGGTGCCGGAGTTCGTCGCAGAGATCACCGAATCGACGATCGTGATCAAGGTAATAGAAGGATTGTTCGATCTGTAGCGATGGCGGAAATGCGAATCGATCTCGTCACGGCGCTCCCGAACCTTGTCCGAGGTCCACTCGATCAAAGTATTCTGAGGCGCGCCTCAGCGAAAGGTCTGGTGGATATTCGTGTTCATGACATACGGGATCATGCTACGGATAAGCATCGCCAGATCGACGATTATCCGTTCGGTGGTGGCGCCGGGATGGTTCTCAAACCAGAGCCGATTTTCGCCTGCATCGAGACAATCCGCGAGGAAGTACTCTCGGCCGAAGGAGATATCGACGAAGTGATCTACCTGACGCCCGACGGTGAGGTCTTTACACAGGATATCGCGAGCGAGCTCTCACTGAAGAAACACCTTGTACTGCTTGCAGGGCACTATAAGGGAGTCGATCAGCGGGTACGCGACCGTCTCATCACACGCGAAATATCGATCGGCGATTATGTGCTGAGTGGAGGCGAACTGCCCGCTCTCGTACTTGTCGACGCGATCGTACGGCTCGTTCCAGGCGTACTTGGAGATGCGATGTCCGCGCTTTCCGATTCGTTTATGGATGGCTTACTCGATGCACCCGCCTATACACGTCCAGCTGATTATCGCGGGATGAGGGTCCCGGAGGTTTTGCGCTCCGGCAACCCCCGACTCGTCGATGCCTGGCGTGATGAACAGAGACTTCGTAAGACGAAGGAACGCCGCCCCGACCTGCTCACAGGCGATGGCGGCCGTTCATAGCGCGGTACCTCTGGGCTCAGGAGCCGAATGTACCGTTTGAATAAGTAATCGGGTAGAGCGCCCGGTGAACTATGACACACACATTAACCTAAAGAAGGAGGTGCGCCATGGCGACCGATCTTATGCAACTGGTCGAGGCGACGCAACATCGCGACGATATTCCGGAGTTCGTAGCCGGAGATACAGTAAACGTGCACGTGCGCGTCGTTGAAGGAGAGAAAGAGCGCATTCAGCAGTTCCAGGGTGTCGTGATCAGTGTCCGGGGCTCCGGCGCGAATCGGACATTCATCGTGCGCAAGGTGTCGAACAACATCGGCGTCGAGCGGATCTTCCCGATCAACTCTCCGAAAATCGCGCGCATCGAACGCGTTCGTCAGGGACGCGTGCGGCGGGCCAAATTGTACTACTTGCGCTCGCGCCGGGGTAAATCGGCACGCATTAAAGAACGCATGTACGATCCTAATCGTACGTGACCGGCGATCAGTTCTCGGGAGTATCTGTTAAAACCGCCTTCGGCATGCCGGGGCGGTTTTTTCATCACCTATGACAACGTGTTATGCGACTGACCGTATGGGACCATCCGGTTTCCTCGTTTCTGGTATCGGGCGTCGACTTCTCTCCGTACCGCGGGCAGACAGAGGTAATGTTTGTTGACAGACGCAGCGCCATCAGCGAAATACTTGCAGGTAGAACGGATGTGGCGCTGATTTCTGCATACGAAGCGCTTAAGTATGCTGAGGAGATAGACGTCCTTCCGGCAGTCGCGCTGTCTTCGTGGAAGAATCCTTTCATTCGTCTGATTCTCGATGGTGGCCTGGAGAATGCGCCGGACGAAGTAGCTATCGAACCGGGCGTAGATCAAGAGAACATCCTGGCCAGGATCGTCCTGAAAGAACATTATGGGATGACTCCGAAGTTTGTGGAATCATCTGACCGAGTTGCCGGCAGAGTGGAGGTATTGGCCACCCCGTCGGCGGGCAGCGAAGGATTTTCGCTCGACCTTGGGCAGGAGTGGGTAGATCTGTCGGGATACCCGATGATCTGGGCCGTGTTTGCAGGACGTAAAGGTGAAATCGATGACGCGATGATCCATCAGGTTCGGAGCATCGTTTTAACGTCCGAAGATCGTAAGGCCCTTTGGCTGAAGGACCAGCAGTTGTCCGCGGAGGAAGAAGACTTCTATACTGAACAATTGCGAGTCAATTTTGATGATCTTGTCGTGGCAGGATTGACGGAATTGAGACAGTTACTCTTCTTCTATAACGTCTTTGACGAAGTACGCGAATTACCCGTCGTCTACCTTTCTGAAGACAACGAAGAGTCGCAAGCGTAAAACTCAATTGGTGATGGCTGACGTGGGGAATACCGCGCAATATCTTTCCGCACCGGACGCATTGCATCATCAGTGATCGAGGGAGAGTCAGATTTCGCATTCGGCTCAAACCCGACGATTTAGAATTGTAAATAGAACTTCTTCCGTTTCGAGATGAGCGAAGGTATAAAGATCATCACGACCAACCGGCGTGCTCGTCATGATTATCACATCGACGAGACGCTCGAAGCGGGGCTCATCCTGACGGGAGCAGAGGTGAAATCGGTGCGCGAAGGACGGGTCAATATGAGTGAGGCCTTCGTCCGTATCGAAAATGGTGAAGCATTCTTGTTCAATTGTCATATCGCTCCCTATGAACAGGGTGGATATGCGAACCAGGAGCCACTTCGAAAGCGGAAGTTATTGATGCACCGACGTGAGCTTCGTAAATGGCAAAAAGCAACCGAACAGAAGGGATTCACGATTGTGCCGCTGCGAATGTATTTCCGCAAATCATATGTCAAGGTGGAAATCGGGCTTGCCCGTGGTAAAAAACTGTACGACAAACGCGCAGATATCGCAGAGAAGGAGTCTGAAAGACGGTTGAAGCAGGTTATGAGCGAGCGCAATATCTGATCATCCAACATCTTGTAGTTTCATGTCACAATTTCTTCGCGTCGAAGAACAACTTGAACTAATCCAGCGGGGCGTTGAGGAGATTCTTCCGGCAAACGCACTGGTCGAGAAGCTGAAGAAGTCGAGGGAAACCGGCAAGCCGCTGATCGTGAAGTTAGGGGCGGACCCTAGCCGGCCGGATCTGCACCTCGGGCATTCGGTCGTTCTGAGAAAGCTTCGTCAGTTTCAGGATCTCGGGCATCAGGCGGTTTTGCTCGTGGGGGATTTCACTGGGATGATTGGTGATCCGTCGGGCAAATCGAAAACCCGGCCGCCGCTGACACTTGAGCAAACGCGCGAATACGGAAGGTCTTATTTTGAGCAGGCTTCGGCCATCCTCGATCCAGAGCGAACACGTATCGTGTACAATTCGGAATGGCTGGGTGAGATGACCTTTCGCGAGGTAATCGAACTGGCGGCCAAGTATACCGTGGCGCGAATGTTGGAACGAGATGACTTTGAGAAACGCTACAGGGGAGGTGAGGCGATCGGGCTTCATGAACTTCTCTATCCGCTTGCTCAGGCGCAGGACTCGGTTGCTATCGAAGCGGACATCGAGCTGGGGGGTACCGATCAGAAGTTCAATCTGCTCGTTGGCCGTGACATTCAGGAGGCATCAGGGATGGATGCACAGGTATGCATAATGATGCCTATTCTGGAAGGCACCGACGGCGTCGAGAAAATGTCTAAGTCTCTCGATAATTATATCGGCATATCGGAGCCTCCAGAGGAGATGTACGGGAAGACACTCTCCATACCCGACAATCTCATCTATCGGTATTTCGAGCTTGCAACCGATGTCGCAACCGACCAGTTGGCGGGCATTAAGAAGCGAGCGGAGACAGATCCTAGAAATGCAAAGCATGAGCTGGCTTGGCGGATCGTGCAGATGTATCATGGGGATTCCGCGGCCGACGCCGCACGTCACCACTTCGAGAAGGTGGTGATCGGAAAAGGTATACCGGAGGACGTCGATGAGTTCGCACCTCAGGTTGAGGAGGATGGAAGTATAGGTTTACTCAATCTGATGACCCAGGCGGGCCTTACCTCATCAAACAGCGAAGCCCGTCGCCTGGTATCGCAGAACGCGGTGTCAATGGATGGCACAAAGGTGAACGATCCGATGATGACGATCGATCTCAGGTCTTCCGCGCCGTTCGTCTTGCAAGTAGGGAAGCGGAAATTCAAACGCATCGTTACGGGATAGGCGCGCCATTCCGAATAGAGGACCGTGGGCTTAGAATCGACGTTTCCTGAAGCGCTCCTTATGCTTCTCTCAGCATAAGTCTTGACCGGGCCACTGCACTATAGTAATCGCGCGCAAGGCAAACGGTGGTCAACGGATCATCAATTCCTTATAATCACACGTCTCTGAGGCGGACCCGCTGCTCTCTGATCGAGGCAGTGCCGTCGTGACTCACCCCACCTAAATCAAAGACGTCGTGAACACTATTTCCGGACCTACTCGTTCCAGTCGGCCATGGATCGTAGCGGCGATAGTTGTCGCACTTGGAGTTTTGATCTGGTACTTCGGTCCGACGACGCTCCCTGCTGAAGGGGAGCATGCCGAATTCTGGAGCCTGGTGCCGGCTATTCTGACACTGGCCCTTGTCTTCTTGACGCGCGATGTCATCATCTCCCTGCTACTTGGGATTATTGCTGCGGGTCTGGTTAGCGGTCAGCTAAATGTTCTCGACGCATACATATTGCCGGCCGTAGGCACAAGGTCGTACGCCCTGATACTTGTGGTTTATTTGTGGGCTCTCGGAGGTCTGATCGGCATCTGGACGAGGACCGGGGGCGCGGTCGAGTTCGCCAACTGGGCATCGCAACGGTTCGTGAGGGGCCCAAAAAGTTCAATGGTCTTCGCGTGGGTTATGTCGATGGTATTCCACCAGGGCGGCACCGTCTCCACGATTCTTACTGGAACGACCGTTCGCCCGGTGACCGATCGCTTTCGCATCTCGCACGAGGAGCTGACCTACATCGTTGATTCGACTGCGTCGCCCGGAGCCACAGTCATCCCGTTCAACGCCTGGCCGCTATACATCGGTGGCCTCTTAGTGGGAACGACCCCTTTCTTTCCCACGGAACAGGAGGCAGTCACCTTTTTCTTTCGCGCACTACCGTTAAATTTCTACGGTCTGATAGCAGTTGTCAGCACTCTGCTATTTGCTATGGGACTGTTACCGTGGGTCGGCGGCAAAATGAAGCGAGCCATCAGACGTGCCAGAGAAACCGGACAGCTCGACGCACCCGATGCGCAAACTCTTGTCTCTGATGAACTCACAACCACCCGCGTGCCAGAAGGCTACCGACCGGGCCTCGAGGACTTTCTGGTACCCATGCTTCTTTTGCTCAGCGTGGCAATTGTGCCCTATTTCATCACTGGAGAGGTACGTATAGGTGAGGCCTTCGGACTGGCAGTGATAACGGCGTTCGTGCTGGCGATTTTTAAGGGAATGAGTGTCCGAGATGCAATGGACGGCTTCATAGACGGCTGCAAGGGCGTCACAGTCGGCGCGATCATTCTGGGACTCGCTGTGACACTGGGCTATGTTTCGGGAGAGCTTAATACGGCCGGTTTCATAGTTGAATCAATTGGAGAGCAAGTCCCACGTGTAGCACTTCCAGGCATTCTGATGGTCGTCTGTGTAGTCGTGGCATTCTCGATCGGCACGTCCTGGGGAACGTATGCCGTAGTTTTCCCTCTCGCCATGCCATTGGCTTACATCGTGGATCCTTCCCTCACCTATCATATGCTCTGCTTCGGAGCCGTAGTAGGCGGTTCGATTTGTGGGGATCAGTGCTCACCGATCTCCGACACTACGATTTTATCGGCACTTGCTTGCGGTGGGGATGTGATGGATCACGTCACGACACAGCTGCCACTCGCAGCCGCCGTAGCGGGAATCGCCACGGTTTTGGCCACGCTCGTGGCGTTCATTACGTGAAGGGAAGTGCCGAAGCGCAGTCAGTGGCTGCGAAGCTGACTCTGAACGCGTTCGTCCATGGCCTGCACCCTTTTGATCAAGTCACCTTTATAAGTGATCAGTTTCTGCATGATCGCACCATCGGCGACCGCCAGAATCTGGACGGCAAGTAATCCCGCGTTCTGCGCTTGACCAATCGCTACGGTTGCGACAGGAACGCCGCCCGGCATCTGAACGATTGACAGAAGGGAATCGAGACCCTTCAGATTTTTCGTCGCAACCGGCACGCCGATAACGGGAAGGGGCGTTGAGGCTGCGATCATACCAGGAAGGTGCGCAGCTCCACCAGCTCCGGAAATAATCACCTTGATTCCGCGGGTATGTGCTGTCCGGGCGTACTCCGTCATCGCATCAGGAGTACGGTGTGCGCTTAGCACTCTCGATTCGAATGGGATTTCGAATTCATTCAGGACGTCGCCGGCTTGCTGCATTGTCGGCAGGTCCGACTCGCTTCCCATCGTGATTGCTACCAGTGGAGAAGGCATGGATGATCAGGAATATATTCGGTCGATTGAGACGGCGGTTACGCGAGACAAGAAGAGGGAAGGTGGCGTATGGCAGAGTTACAGAATGATCATTGCAGCGGCTTTCTCAGCTCGGTCGCGCACTTGTTCGATGCTGGAACCTGTGACGGTCACGTGTCCCATCTTACGGTTGACTCGAACTTGATCTTTCCCGTAGAGGTGTACTTTAGCCTCCGGGAGTGCGAAACTGTCGGGGACCGTTTCATAGCTCGCCTCTCCATCACGGTGTCCCAGGATGTTTACCATACATGCAGCGTCGACGCGCATGGAACAGTCGCCGAGCGGCAGGCCGAGAACGGCTCGAACATGGTTTTCAAATTGAGACGTATGGCAGGCCTCGATCGTGTAGTGACCTGTGTTATGAGGCCTCGGGGCGAGCTCGTTGACAAGAATCGCCCCGTCTTCCATCTCGAATAATTCAACACCGGTGACGCCAACTCCGTCGATGGCCTCAACAGCCTTGATCGCAGTCTCGCGGGCAAGCCGCTCTAACTGCGGATCAATTCCAGCTGGGACCACAACGGCGTGGCAGCGGTGGTTGCGTTGCTCCGTGTATGCAACCGGATACGCATCGGTCGTTCCCTTAATCGATCGTACGACGATGACCGACAACTCGCGGACGAATGGCGCCCACGCCTCGATTAGCAATCCGTCCTCACCCGCCAACTCTTCCCACGCGTCATCCAGGTCGGCTTCATTCCGAATCGTGGCGTTTCCATAACCATCGTACGAGCCTTCGTACTTTTTGGCCATACATGGCATCCCGAATGTCCGGATTGCCCGGAGCGCATCATCCTTCGATGTGCATTTTTCGTATGCGGGTACAGGCAGACCCGCCTCTCGCAGCGCATCTTTCTGACGACCCTTATGCCGAATGGTCAGGAGTGTCGCCGGTGAGGGCCATAAACCCAGCGCGTCAGGACGAAGCTTCTGAATCTCTTCGAGAGGTGCCCATTCGCTTTCTACCGTAACGGCATCACATCCATCAATAAAATTGCTGAGAACCGCAGGATCCGTCCATTTGCCGATGAAATTCTCTCCCAGGCCCTCCATCGGACCGGAAGAGCCGGGCGAAAGGAATCGTACCTTTATTCCCAGCGGGATGGCGGCCAGCGCCATCATTCGGCCGAGTTGTCCTGCGCCCAAAATTCCGAGTAGTGGAAACTTCGTCGACACGCTATTTGAGTGTTGATTTGGGGCGGTAGGGTAGTACGGAAGAAAGGACGTGGGCGATCGCTGAGATCCGCTCTTTACGCTCCTGGTTCATTGTCCTGAGCGAGAAGCGCATCCAGCTGCATTTCGTCTTCCACGAGTACCTGTCGCGCCTTTGAGCCCTGAAACGGACCAACGATCCCGGCATCCTCCAGCTGATCTACAATGCGTGCCGCACGCGTATAACCCACTGACAACCGGCGCTGAAGGAGCGATACCGATCCCTGCTGGCTCCTGACGATGATGCGCGCCGCCTCCTCAAAAAGATCATCCGCATCCTCCACGCCCATCAATGCTTCTACTTCGCCGTCATCGGTTTCAATCGGTGGGAGGAGATACGGGCCTCGACCTTTCTGACCGGCAATCCAGGATGTCACCTGATCGAGCTCCTTGTCGGAGACGAAAGGCCCCTGTAATCGCACCATTCGGCTGCCCAGCATAAAGAGCATATCGCCATTACCTACAAGACCTTCGGCACCATTCTGGTCGAGAATGGTCCTTGAATCAATCTTTGAGGCAACTTGATATGCGATACGGGCAGGGAAGTTGGCCTTGATGAGACCTGTGATTACGTCCACGGACGGGCGCTGGGTTGCCAGGACAAGATGAATCCCGACAGCTCTCGCCATCTGCGCCAGGCGAGCAATCGGCCCTTCGATTTCCTTGCCTGCCGTCATCATCAAGTCTGCAAGCTCGTCGACGATTACGACGATATAGGGCAAGTGGCGATGCTCTTCATCTTCATTGAGATTGCCGTCAGCGAGTTTCTTGTTGTAATCCTTAATGCTTCTAACACTTGCCGCTGCAAGCAGATCGTAGCGATACTCCATCTCCTTTTCGCAGGATTTGAGCACACCAAGCGCCTGGCTGAAATCGGTGATGATGGGTTCGTCGGCCCCCTCGGGCATCGCCACGTAGTGTTCGAAGATGCGTGCGTATTGCTGCAGTTCTATCTTCTTTGGGTCGATCATGACGAACTTGAGGTTCGCCGGATGACAGGAATACAGCAGGCCTGCGATGATGGTATTGAGGCCGACGGACTTGCCTGCACCGGTCGCTCCGGCAATGAGCAGGTGCGGAAGTTTCGTCAGATCCTGCAAGAAGACTTCCCCTTCAATGCTTTCGCCCAGAGGCACCGGAAGCTCCATCCTGGCATCCCGGAAACGCGCCGTACCGATCACATCTCGAAGGCGCACAAGTTCGCGATGCCGATTGGGAATCTCCACTCCGATAGCTGACTTGCCTGGAATAGGAGCAATCATGCGGATTCCTCTGGCAGCAACAGCCATCGCCAGGTCGTGCTCGAGAGCCGTAATACGACTGATCTTGACCCCCGGCGCTGGAGTCAGCTCATACATCGTCACGGTCGGACCGACAATAACATTTATATCCGTTATGTCGATGTTATAGGTCTGGAGTTTCTCGTAGAGAAGCTGCTTGTTTTCTTCGATTTCCTCGTAGTCGACCTTGGGATCAGAATCACCGGCCTCATCGAGCAGGCTGATGGGAGGGAACTCATACGCGAGATCTACCTCCTCATTAGGGATATCATTGTCCCTCTGAATTGACTCGGCTTTCTCCTCGGTGATTCGAGCGCGAACGGTCAGGGCCGGTCCGCCGCTCGATACGGGAGGACGTTCCGAGCGTGGCGGCGCAGGAGAAGTTGTCAGCTTGGAGGCTTCGGGTGCCCTGGCTGCAAAAAGGTCGTTAATGGTAGTGCCAGTGTCCTCAGCCGGCTCCTCGATCAACGGACGAGGAGTACTTGACGGGGCTGTTTCCTCGATTCTCGTCCGCTCATTCGACGGTTTACGTTGTTTATCGGACTCCGAATCGTCGGTGCTATCCCCCGACCGGCTGCGCACATTGTGCCACCATTCACTCGTTCTTGAGGCTGTGCTCGAGAAGGCGTTCTCAATGCGATCGACGGTCCGCTGTAGATCCAGATCTACGAACAACAGCACGAGGACCCCTGCCCCCAGTGCGAGAAGAATCAAGGATCCCGTAGCCCCCAGCATGACGTGCATCGCAGTAGCAATACCCATCCCCGTCCGGCCGCTGAACAGTTCGAGTAGGGAAGACTCCGAACCAACCGCGAACCATCCCGCAAGAGAGGCAACTACAAACGCAGATATTGTCGTCAGAGCGGTCACCAGGCGAAGGTGTCCTTGCTCACGCCGCCGGAAGATTCGATATCCCCACGCGAAAAGAAGCCCCGGGAAAATTACGGTTGCATATCCCAGAAACCCGGGTACGAGATACTGGGCTATAGTGGCGCCAATGATGCCCAATGCGTTCGAAGCCCGGTCCGCTGTCGGATCGAGTGCGATACCGACCGTGGCATTTTCCGTAAATGTGGCGTCTTCGGGGGAATACGTCACGATTGCCAGCGTCAGCAGCAGCGCCAGGACCATCAGGATCAGGCCCAGCAATTCCCATTTGCGTTGATCCGAAACGAAAGCCTCGCGTTTCCGAGATTTCGCTTTACGGCGTTTCTTTACATGAGACGTTGCCATGTCGTGAAAATACGGCGCGCAATGCCGTGCTCAAATCGCTTGTCGATTCAAAGGGACTGAGGAACGGGCTCCTTCAGTACGAGCCGGCTCTCGTCGAAGTATGGCAAGACCGGAATCGTATCGAGTTTGAAGCTGTATGCAACGTCGTCGCCGTAACCTTCACGTGTCAACCACTGAGCGTGGTTCGAACGATGTAATGCACGCTGCAGATCTCCGCGATCCGTGGCATACTGTGTGAAGGCGATGTGCGCGGTATCGGATACATAATCGGGTTCGACGCCGTCCCACAGCTCATACAGCAACAGCCCAGCGCAAAGGGTGTCTTCAAGGGATACGCGGTTTCGCCAGCCTGCACAGATGATCGCCGTGTCAAGGTTCATTTCACGGACGAAATCAACCACGCGACTCGCATTCAAAAAGCTGCCAACGACGAGATGTTCGGCTGCACGAGCTCTCGAAAGTGCGACCGTACCGTTCGTGGTATTGAGAATCACGGTTTGATCCTTCACCTGGCTGGGTGTGTACTCGAGAGGGGAGTTGCCAAGGTGGTACCCCTCGATCTTCTGTCCATCACGCTCACCTCCAAGAAGGTAGCTCCGCTGATCCAGATTCGATGCAATTTTTCCGGCCTGTGCCATGTCAGACACAGGTACAATGGCACGGGCGCCGTTATCCAGCGCGGTTACGATGGTAGAGCAAGCTCTCAGAACGTCGATGACGACGACCGTGCGCCCTTTAACGTCCTCCTCTTCTACATTTCCGCCGGTCAGGAATACCTCAACTTTCATTCTTCAGAGCCGCCAGGCTGGCCGTGGACAGCAATTGGTACAACATCACACATAATGCACACACAATAGCCAGCTAATGTACAGCACAGCAGTCTGCCTCTCAACTTCCTACGCTCGTTTCTTATGAAATGGAGGCCGTGCGACGAGGGCCTCAAGCATGCGCCCTCTATTCAAAATGCGAATCGAGGATGAAGGCTCCGTATAGCGAGGATCATTCTCGACGTAACCCAGACCTATCCCTTGTTTCAACACCGCGGACTGAGTGCCGCTCGTCACGACTCCAATCTCGCGTCCATCTTCATCTGCAATCGGAAGTCCTTCGCGCGGAATCCCCCTTTCCTGCAGTATAAACCCGATGAGTTTGCGATCGACACCTTGCTCTCGGATTGTCTCGATCGCATCCCGACCGATGAAATCCCCTTTCGCCGGCTTTACCAACCAGCCCAGCCCTGCTTCGAGTGGGTGGGTGTCCTCGGAAATGTCATTCCCATACAGGACAAAACCTGATTCG
>CBFGXY010000010.1:0-15165 GCA_965652945.1 uncultured bacterium | reverse complement strand
GATGCCTCATGAAGCAGCGTTCGGTTCAGCAGCTCGACGAGCTTTGCCCGCGTCATGCCCAGCTGCATGTCGCCCTGCCCTACGATCTTGTAGAATGCGTTCCTTGCCAGCACAGAATTTCCACGCGAGTCATCGAGCACGTAGTAGTCGTAGTACACTTCGGGCAACGCATCAAGGTCGGAACGGTAATCGGTCAGTACGCTTTCGATTTCCGACTGATTGATGTAGGCCTGCGCCGATGCGGATGGTGCGTAAAACAAGGCCGCCATACCGATAATAAGAATGGCGAAACGTATTCTCTCCATCATATCACTTTTCTTCCGTGGTCATTCCCTGGAGCAGAACTTGAATTCAGGCAGCCCATCACGAAAATAATGCCGGATGGTTTCGCTTCTCAACTCCAGGAAGGGGAATTCGGTACCCAACCAATCGATTGGCTACCAGAGCTTAACGTCGATTTGTCGACGAGGGCACGCATTACGCGCTCTGCAGGTCGAAAGCCCGGCCATGCCAGGACTGACCCGCAGGCTGTAAAAATAGTCCCCGTCGAAGTCCGCCGACCGTGTCGATCGTAAGATCGTAGACCAAAGTCTCGGCGCCGACTGAACCTTCACGGGCGAGCTCACGAAACTCTCCTCGAGTGGCCGACCGGGCGCGGTCGTTGTCACGGTAAAAGATGTTCAGGGCCGGCAACCATTCAATATCAAGCTGCCGGGCAAGCTCCGATACAACGCGTGTCGACTTGTCTATGCCGCATCCAGAAATATCTCCCGAAGGGATGTGCGCGCCCACCAACAAGAAACGATTTTCGACGACATCTGCTTCGCCCGAAACATCTCGTCCATGTGAGCTCCATTCCCGAAGAAAATCAGACATAGCGTTGCGGACTATGCTGACTTCGTCGTCGGTGAGGTCGCGGTTGGATCCATATACCCACAATCGGGCCTCGTCAGGAAGGTGCGACAGTCCGTCTGAGATGATCGAAAGGTCAGGGCTTGAGTCAATCATGTTCTATCTTCAGTTCTTTAATTCGGAGTTCGGCGGAGTCAAGGCGCGTCAGGCAGACTCGCGCAAGTGCCACTCCCTCTTCGTACGCATCGAGGGCCTCCTCAAGGTCAAGTTCGTCGTCTTCGAGAGCGCTTACGATCTTCTCCAGTCTCCTTATGGCAGCCTCAAACGATAATTCGTTGGCGCCTGGCTCAGTGTCATGTTCATCCATCTATCAGACCGGTTGCTGTTATCGGGTGCTAAGATCTACGGTTGGACATAGGATGGGATCCTGCACCGACATCAGCTGAATTCCCTATCTTGGGGCCGAGGTAAATCATCTGACTTGGAAATTTGGGTTTTCATGGATCTGAAATTAAAGGATAAAGTCGCGCTGGTAACGGGAGGGAGCCGCGGCATCGGTAAAGCGATCGCTCTTGGTCTTGCACGAGAAGGATGTCGTATCGCGATCTGTGCAAGGAACGATGAGGAACTCGACGCGACAGCCAACGAAATTCGCGACGAGGCGGGTGTAGAAGTGTTCACTCAGGTGGTGGACATAACCGCCGACGGAGAAGCGGAGTCCTTCGTAGCCGCAGCTTCGAAATCACTCGGTCGTCTGGATGTCCTCGTCAACAATGCCGGGGGGAACCGGCGTATGCCCTTTACGGAGACGACCGATAATGACTGGCAGGATATCATCAACCTCAACTTGACCGCCCACCTTCGCACGACGCGTGCGGCAATTCCTCATATGAGAGAGGCAGGCGGAGGATCTGTAGTGTTTATTGCTTCGATCTTTGGAAGAGAAGCGGGCGGACCAGGTCTTTCGATTTATAATTCGACAAAAGCGGCAATCATCAGTGCTGCCAAAATTATGTCGCTTGAACTCGCCGGCGATGGGATTCGCGTTAACAGCGTTGCACCGGGCTCAATCCGGTTCCCCGGGGGCAGCTGGGATCGAAGAGTGAAGAGTGATCCCGAAGCAATGAAGGAGTTCGTAGAACAAAACATCCCGCTCGGACGATTCGGTCGTGCCGATGAAGTGGCCGATCTCGTAGTCTATCTGGCCTCGGAACGCGCGTCGCTCATCACCGGCGCCTGCATCAACATCGACGGCGGACAGTCGCACTCGCTGATCTAAGAACCGGCGGAGGATCGAATCCGTCAGATCACATAGCAGGAACAGCCTCAGAGACGCAGTGAAAGCGGTTCTGAGGCTTTTTTGCGTTAAAGCGAATTGTCCACAATAGGGCGCGATATTCAGCTTATTGCGGAAAAGCAGGCCTACAGACCTGCGAAACAGAACCTCCGGCTCGAGGAATATTCAGGAGCCTCCAACCGTAACTACTCGAGGGCTGTGATGGTGGCTCTAACGCGGCGGGAACGTGCTTTCGATTTGCCCCACTGGACGAGGATCGGGCTCTGGTATTTGCCGTGAATGATCCTGCCTGGATGCGTTCCATCCGTTTCGTTCACCAGCAGGCTCACGTTTCGCTTCATGCGGAAGAACCGCTCAGCTGGCACGGCCATTAAGCGATCGACAACGCGTTCGACAATCGACTCGCTCATGCCCAGCGTATCGAAGATCTCGTTCAGCACCTGCACGAAGTCGTACTTTGCGTAGTTCTTCGCTTTACTTGGGATAGCACGCGGGTCGCGAAGCATGTTGCGACCCTTTTCGGCCATAAATTGCAACGGATTACGCAACACGTCGGCGAGGTCATGCTTCATCAGAAGCGTCTCATACTCGTTCACGGTAAGTCCGACGTTTCGCTCCTCCGAGTGGAGAGCCAGATCAACGCGGCCCTTTCCGATTCCAAGCTCACGAATGGTCTCGTTCAGCTGATCGACCAGGCCAAGTTTCGGATCTCTAAAACTGACGGAATCGATTGCATGTGATGAAACGGGTATCTCCAGATCGAGCGTCGTAGCTTCCCGTTCCCGGTTGAAGCCGAGTATGGTGGTACGCCGAGACCGTGGAATCTCCCCATTCATTCCATCCAGGTCGATGAAATAGGTGGGTTGGTCCGTATCCGTCTCATAGGTGACGCAGTTCTCAAAGCCGGCACCGATGTAGGTCAAGTGCGAATCCGCATTGCGCGGTTCTACTTGCCGCTGCTCGAGCGAGAGTTCCGATCGCAGATCCATCTGGTCATGCCGGTAATCTGCCCCGGGAGGAAAAATGCGCTGAAAGGAGGCGCAGTATGCCTCAATAGATTCGCGCTTATGTTCCAGGCGACGTGCAATATCCTGCTCGAGGTACCCGGCAGTGGTGTGATACGAGCAGTACAACGCCTTCTCGTACTTAGAAGCGAAGCCCTCCTCACGCTCCTCAACCAGCTTACTGATATCAATCACGTCGAGGCGCGACCGCGGCGTGATTTCGAGAGTTATCTCCGACATGAAAGACGAATTGATGTACACACGCGCCGAATCCTACGAGGCCCTGACGACATTATCAACTTCCGCACGGTCAGGAGCAGAAACCTTACATCCTAAGCACATCAGCAGGATCGGTTTCGTATTAAGGATGAATCGTGATGCATGACAACGGTACTGGGTGATGCTCCGCAGTCCATTCGCTTCCTTCGCGGGTGCCTGGGGTAGTCGTCTACGTACCCCCGGAGTCCGAAATTGAGGGGGAACAGCCGAACGGTGGGGACACCGTAACCCTAAAGTGTCACTCTGGCCTTGCGAGATCCGTCGTGAAACGTCAGGGTCAGTTCGTCACCGAGCGCAAGCTCCTCCGCAGTACGTACGAGTTTGTGCTCACGTTCTACCCGAACATATCCGCGCTCGAGCGGACGCGCGGGGTCGAGTAACTCGAGTTGCCGGATGCATCCCTCCACACGAGTTCTGCGGCTATCCATCAGGCGACTCATGCTACGATGCATCCGAATGTCCAGTTCGTCTCTCCGCTGAATATACTGGAGAAGCCGATCGCCCGGCCGGTGGAACGCCCGTGTCGAGGTGAGGTGGTGTACTCTCCGCCTTCCGTCCTGGACCTTTTTGTTTACGCAGGATGCGGCCGACGTAATGGCTCCCGATATCCAGGTGCGCAGTTCGACTTGATCCGGTACCACGATTTCTGCCGCCATCGACGGTGTTGCCGCTCGCCGGTCTGCCACGAAGTCCGCAATGGATACGTCGGTCTCGTGGCCCACTGCGCTGACAACTGGGATTTGCGACGACGCTATCGCACGTGCTACGACTTCTTCATTGAATGCCCAGAGATCCTCAACCGAACCGCCTCCACGGCCTACGATCAACACATCGATTGGCATTTGACCTTCGTTCAACTCGTTAAACGACTCAATTGCCTCTGCAATTTCTTCAGCCGCACCCATGCCCTGAACCTGAACGGAACACAACACAAGTTCAACGGCGGGAAATCGCCTTTCGATCACGGTTAGAATGTCGTGATAAGCGGCACCGCTTGCGGACGTGACTACGCCGATGCGTTGCGGAAAAAGAGGAATGGGACGCTTGCGCTCAGAATCGAAAAGGCCTTCGGCAGCCAGTTTGAGTTTGAGCTCTTCGAATGCCTGCTGCAGCGCTCCGTCGCCCGATAGCCGCATGGACCGGGCCACGAGTTGAAGACTTCCACGGACCTCGTACAGACTGATGTTGCCTCTGACGCGAACGAGCATTCCGTCCTGAGGCTCGAAGAAGACGTATTTCGTGAAGTGACGCCACATTACGCAGTGGATCTGCGCATCCTCATCCTTTAACGTAAAGTAGCAATGACCGCTCCGGTGCTGCTTGAAGTTTGAGAGTTCACCTTCCACATAAACATCATCGAACGTCGTTTCGACGAGCTCTCTCAATTCCTGAGTCAGATCACTGACCGAGTACACTTCTCGACGACCCGAAAGCTCAAGTGACAGCTGAGCTGATTCAGACATGACAGATGAAAGATGAAATCAAAAGTAGATCAGATGGCCGGAGCATCCGCCCGGACGATGCGCAACGGCAGCAGAGGGTGGCACCGCAAACGTACTGGAGCGTACATAACGCTCAATCATATCAACCAGAGCAAGAGTAATTAAAGACAGTGACAAAAGTTCAGGCGCCTATCCGCGTAATGTTCGTGTGTCTCGGTAACATCTGCCGCAGTCCGCTGGCGGAAGGACTTTTCCGAAAGCATGTGGAGGAGGCCGGGATGTCGGATTTTTTCGAGATCGCAAGTTCGGGAACGGGAGACTGGCACGTAGGAAAGCAGGCCGATCCTCGTATGCGAGCTACCGCCAGGCGCCGCGGCCTGTCGATTGAGTCGCACGCGGCGCAGCAGTTCATCGTCGATCATTTTGAGCAGTACGACCATATTTATGTGATGGATAAGAGCAATCTGAACGATGTTCTTTTCCTCGATGAAGACGAGGAGTTCGGCCAGCGCGTGCGTCTCTTTCGCGAGTTTGATCCCCAGCCGGAGGACTATCAGGTGCCCGATCCGTACTACGGCGGTGATGAGGGGTTCGATGAGGTGTATGAGATTGTAGATCGGACCGCTAAGAACATCCTGGATGCATTTGTGAGTCATTACCAGCTACCCGTCACGTCGTGAGCGGGCTGCCCTCTCGCCTTCAGAAAATACTTGAGATGCGGCTGGGCGTCCGAATTCATGATGCCCGGCCGCTTGCAGGAGGCTGCATAGCAAACGCGACCCGGCTCGTCACCTCCAGCTGTGTATACTTTATGAAATGGAGCGGGGAAGAAGCAGGAGAGACGTTCCATGCCGAAGCAGAAGGACTCCGCGCGCTGCTACAAGCCGGCACACGGCTGCGGATTCCTAACGTTGTCGAGGTAGCGCCGCCGCAGGATGGTCGACCGGGATATCTGGTTCTGGAATATGTGGAGGAGGGACCTGAGAGCGACGATCACTGGAGGGAACTCGGCCTTGATCTCGCCGAGCTGCATCGTTTCGAGGGCGACCGGTACGGCTTCCATACGGACAACTTTATAGGCCGTCTTCCCCAATCGAATGATGCGCGTGCCACCTGGCCTGAATTTTTTATTGACCAGCGTATCGGTGTGCAGGTCGCTATGGCACGCAGCCGGGGACGATGGCACGGACAGTGGGATGTTCCCCTCGACCATCTTCTTACGCGCATCGACGAAATACTCCCGCAAACACCGCCGCGCTCGCTGCTCCACGGAGACCTCTGGCGAGGTAATGTACTGGCCGATCGTCGTGGAGTCCCGGTCCTCATTGATCCCGCCGTCTACTACGGCCACCGTGAGACCGACCTGGCCATGGCCGAGCTTTTCGGTGGATTCTCTTCGAGGTTCTTCGATGCCTACGAGTCGGCCTGGCCCCTCGAGCCCGGCTACGTTGATCGGCGGCCGATCTACCAGTTGTACCACCTGCTCAACCACCTCAATATCTTTGGTGATGGATATGCGGGAAGCGTCGACCGCATACTGAAACGATGGATGTAGAGGGAACGGGTGTCAACGATTACGGCTGCAGCCTTCTGATTCGTAATCGCTCGTCGGGAAGAAGGAGCCGACGCGATTGATCTTCAAGCCCGGGCGTACGTCGATCTCAGGAACGGGCAGGGGATGACTCCTGGGTGGCATCAGAAGAAGCTGAGCTCATCATAAACGCGTCATCCAACGCAGCCACCTGACTATAAAACAAAAAGCCCCGACACCTTATGTACCTGGTGTCAGGGCTTATCTATAGTGGAGATGCCGGGAGTCGAACCCGGGTCCGAATGAAAGCACACGATCGCGCTTCTACGTGCGTAGCGGTCCTTTTAAATGTCGATCGTAACTTTAGCCGACACGCAAAGCCAGCTACGATCCGAGGCTGATCAAATCTCAATCACCGGTCATTCAGCCGGCATTCGGTGATCCAGTCCATCTTAGCGATGCCTCGATGCAAGCCGATGAACGAGCAAGCATGAGACAGACAGCGGGCTTAATTAAGCCGCCATCGCGTACGAGTAATCGTTCGCAGTTGCTTGGTTTCCCAACAGTTTTGACGAGCATGCTGAGAGGCTCGGCACGCCACGCGCTGCACCTGCCATCCGTCGAAACCAGAACATCCCCAATATGTGGAAGAACAAGTCTTTACCGCTTCGACCTGATTACACGTTCAGGCCGGGTTGTTGTTCCGGGAAGGCATTCTCCCTTCCAACTTCTGCATACCTGGAACGCACACCGAGAATGTCGGATCCATGCCAGACGGGAGTGGCAGAATGTGTAGATGGGCATACCTGAAAATCATTATCCGCACTATCAACCCCACGAACACGCCTTCGTCACTCGTTTGAACGGTGCACGATAAACCCGTGCCGTTGAAAGGACTCGTTGAGTTCTCGTACCATGGTTCGCCTAATGCTCGAAGTCAGGTATGGCAGCTTCGTGCGCCCGCCCCATACATACTCTCGATACGGGTGAATCAGAACACGCACGTGCTCTCTACCAAGCGGGACGACTTCCAGAAAAACCGTGACCCGGTATAGTCCCCAGCGGCGATGGGTTCGCACCTGCGTGGTGATTGCGGGCGGAATTGAAGCGTCGGCCAGCGACCATCCCGCGTCTTCCAGTGCCGCTCGAATTCGATCTTCCCGCTCCTGGCTCTGGCCTTCGACTGAAGTGATGGCGTAATCCTGATAGAGCGGGACCATTGACGGCGCGCATCCTATCATCAGCAGCAAAACTGCCCCACATAGTAAACGCAGTGTGTTCAATTAAGGACGTCCTCCATTTCCGGGTTGGCCATCCGTAAACAGCCCGAGATTCAACCCATCGAAAATAAAAAGGGCCGGACGACGTGTTCACCCGTACATGTCGCCCGGCCGGCGGAGGCCTTCCGCGGTGCGTTGCGCACCTGATGCTCCGGGTAAGGAGGCGTCCCGAAGCCAGATACGATCACGACAATAGGCATGCCAACTCGCAGCGAACCATACGGTTTGATTCGGGTGGAGCCCGCTCGCCTGAACGACTCATCATTCACACGAAGTGGAGACGGATGAGTCGCAGCGAGCGAAGCCACGATAGACAGTTACCAGTTCGAGCGACCAACGCGCACTTCGTGAGCCGAAACGATAATGCTTCGGTATGGACTCCTTACTTCAACACGCTGCTGTGCATGACTTCATCCACGAACTCGAGCATGACGCGGTTGAATTCTTCCGGGTGCTCAATCATGGGTGCATGACCGCAGCGGTCGATAACGTGCAGGCGAGTTTCAGGAATCCGATCCCGGAATTGGTAGGCCACGTCGGGTGGGGTTATCCGATCATTCCGTCCCCACACGAGCAGAGTCGGCTGTGTCACCTCATGCAGACGATTGGTCAAGGTCTCCTTCTTTGTCGACCGTGCCATCTTAATCAGTCGAGCGACGCGACCCCGATCCTGCAGTAGCTCCGACATGTCATCGATGAGCTGCTCATTGGCGTGAACAGGATCGTAGAATGTGAGGGCCGCCCGCTCACGGATAAACTCCCGATCCCGGCGGCGAGGCATGGACGATCCCAGCTCTAACTCATACACCCCGGAGGAGCCCGACAAAATCAGCGCAGTGACGGCTTCGGGGTACTCGAGCGCATACAGGAGGGCAACATGTCCGCCGAGAGAATTGCCTGCTACTATGCTGCGAGGTATATCGAGCGCCTCGGTGAATTCTTTCACGTAAGCGACGAGGCCGCGTACACTGGTTTCTGCAAGGGGTAAATCGTAGACCGGTACAAACGGGATCAGGACCCGGTGACCGTTATTCGCGAGAGAGGCGGCCGTAGCGGTCCAGTTCTCTACTTCTCCAAGCATCCCGTGCAAGAGGATAATCGGTAGAGAAGAGGCCGAGCGCGGTCCTTCGTCTATGTATTGGAATCTTCCAGTCTCGTGAATCGGGAACGTCATCAAATCCTGTGTACAATCAATGCTGCGCAATTGGTGATAACCGCCGGGTCCAAGATAACTTCTTTCACCTCACTGCGCCATTACCAGAGACCATAGGCCGGGATCCTTCATATCTCCGAAACCCACCCCGGCAGCCAGCGTATCAAACCGACCAGAAAAATAATCGCAATCGAATCCAGAGGCACCGGAAAGTCGCCTCACTCTCCATCAGTCGCAAAAAAACGCATTTATCAGGAGGTTGTCTATGCCAAGTGGCCGCAAGCGCAAACGCCATAAGATTGCAACGCATAAGAGAAAAAAGCGTCTGCGAAAGAACCGTCATAAGAAGAAGAAGTAGGCGCATGCGCCGCTTGTTCCCAAATAAAAGCTGCGGTCGGCTCATATCCGGCGGTGGCTTTTTTTGTGGATCCGCGTCAGAGTGAGCCCCGATTCGTGGTTGCTGTCGGGTGGATTGGTCCCCGTGAGGCAACTATCTTTTGATCGATTCTCAATAGCATTTGCCAACGATTGCAGATGAAACAGTATTCCATCGGAAAAGTCCTGCGTGCCGGAGTATGGGGCACGGTTATCGGCGGTTCGGCCGGCTTTGCTCTCGGTCTGTTGATTGCGCCGGAGGAAGGACAGAAGGTGCGAAGGCGGCTCGTCTACCAGCTGGACAACCTCACGCAGCTGGTCACAAGCTTCGTGGATCAGTTGGTGCGCTCCGAAGAAGAAAGTGTAGCCCGGCGTACGGGCGATGCACTCGTGGCAGATGCACAGGAAAAGGCCGAAAAAATTCGGCGAGACATCGATGCCCTGTTGGGGGAAATACAGCGTCGGGAAGCCTCGAGGACGCAGTAGGCACCGCCGCAATCCACACTTCCGTTTTGATCCAGCATCTCGAATATGCCAAACTTCGTTATTCTTCTTCCTCCCGCAGAGGGTAAACAGGACGGCGGCAATCCGTTCGCGCCGGATATGTTCGATTATCGCACGTCCAATACCTTCAACTACTTCAATGAGTTGAATCCGGAACGGCGCAAGCTCATCAACCAGTTACAGGACATCATCCGGGGCGGGGAAGCGGATTTGGAGGCCATCTTCGGGGTACAAGGTGATACGCTGGAGCAGGCAATCGCCGCGAATCTTGAGATTTATGATGCACCTCTGATGTCGGCACTCGACAGGTATAGTCCGGGCGTAATGTACAAGGCGATGGACTTTGCCGGGCTTCCGACGGGAGCTCAACGAAGGCTCCTCGAGAACGGAATTATCTTTTCGGGGATATTTGGACTGCTCCGGCCGGACGATCTCATCCCTAATTACCGCTTAAGGATGGACGCAAATCTTCCGGAGGTCGGACGTGTGGGCGATTATTGGAAGCCGCATATTAGCCCCGTACTGAATAAGCGGCTTGAGGGACGGTTCGTGTGGAACCTGCTACCAGGCGTGCATCGGGATGCCTGGGAAGACGAGCATACCTACGATCAGATGGTCAGTGTCTCGTTTTACGATGAAGACGGGAGTGAGCGGAAGGCAGTCACCCACAACGTAAAGCCACTTCGAGGCCAGCTGGTCAATTTCATCGTACGGGAGACGGCCGAGAATCTTGAGCCGCTGCTCGAATGGAAGCACCCGGAAAGATACGTCTATGACCCCGACGCCACGGTTGAGAATTCAGAAACCGGCGAGGTCGAAATTTCTTTCGTTCGGTCTATCTGATAACGTGATTCGTTGACGCCGTAGCCCATTCATACAAGATCGCACGAGCATCCATGTCGACACGGAAGTCCATGAGTCCGCAACCTGTGGTAATCGGCATTGCCGGTGGCTCGGGCTCCGGGAAGTCGACGGTCGTGCGGCATCTGGTCGAAGCCGTTGGCCGGGATCGCGTCTGTCTCCTCGATCATGATTCCTATTATCGTGATCTGAGTCATCTTCCGTTTGACGAACGGACGATGTTTAACTTTGACCATCCCGATGCGCTGGAGACCTCGCTCATGTGCGAACATCTCGATGAGTTGATCCAGTGGCAGCCGATCGAGAAGCCGGTATATAATTTCAGAACCCACGTCCGTGAGGAAACAACGACGCGGGTTGAGGCCAGGTCAGTGATTCTGGTGGAAGGAATCCTGGTGCTCGCAGACGACGAACTCGCGCGACGCATGGATATCAAGCTGTTTGTGGATGCGCCGGATGACATCCGACTCCTGCGTCGTATCCAGAGAGATATCCTGGAACGCGGTCGCCATATTGATGCGGTGATCGAGCAGTATCAGCGCACTGTACGACCGATGTATCTCGAGTTTGTGGAACCGTCGAAGCGAAAGGCAGACGTTATCATTCCACGCGGAGGTCACAACTTCATTGCGATAGAAATGGTGCTTTCTCGCATCGAATCCCTTCTCGCAGACGAACCCTCGCTATCGAGTGTTGAGGCGTAGCAGAAGGTCCACGCCTCGCAGCACAAGATGGGGATCGAGATGGTGCGGAAACGCCAGGTGCGGTTCCAGCCATCCTGCCCATCCGCCCGTCACGACGACGCTGGGCCTTCGCCCAACCTCCCGAGCGATCCTTTCTATCATCCCGATGACGGCATCGATGTATCCGTAGAGTATTCCCGAGTGGATAGCCTCATGTGTCGACCGTCCGACGGCGGGTGGAAGTTCAAGACGGTCCATATCCACGTGTGGCAACTGCGCGGTCTGAGATGCCATCGCTGCGGCTACAACCCGTGGCCCGGCCTGGATTGCGCCGCCGAGGAATGCGTCATCCATCACTACCTCATACGTGGTCGTCGTCCCGGCATCGATGGAGACCACACAATTACTGTCGCTCTCTCTATGCAGGATCCATGCTGCTGCGGCCGCAGCAATCCGATCCGAACCCAGCGTGCCCGCCGTCTGATAGCGTATCTCAAACGGAAGTTCGATCGAGGCATCGATGACGAGACACTCGGCGGGAATCACAGCTGTAACCGCATCCAGAACCTGATGCGTATTGTGAGGCACCACCGAGGAAATGCCGATCTGTTGAACTGTCTGGGCAGCAGGAAGTCGTTCAACGAAGGCGAGCAGATCATCGAGCTGAGCCGATCCGTCGACCGTTCCGGTCCATTGCGATACAATTTCCTGGTCCACTACGGCGGCCGCCTTGATCCGGCTGTTTCCCATGTCAAAGACCAGGTGCATTACCTTTCCTCATAAATCGGCTGGGTTGAGATGTCCCCAGAATAAAACGACCGCTCTCCTTTTGGAGTCATCAACCGGAGTGCACCATCTGATTGGATGCCGATGATTCTACCAACGATCTTCGCGCCCGCTGCCGTGGTATAAAATGATACCCTTTCGCCTCGCTTGAACATATGCCGTTCGAAATCGCGGATCGCTTCCCTGGCCGTCTCCACATCGACATCAATCAAGTGCTCCTCGAGTTCATTCAAGATCGAGGCGAGAAGATCCGCTCGCGGTAAGCGGCGACCCGTGGCCAGGAGTAGTGACGTTGCGGCCCGAGCCGCATCCGGAAAATTGCTCTGATTCACGTTCAGGCCGATTCCCAGCACGATACCGCCCGAAACGTTCTCCATCAACATGCCCGAGCATTTCAGCCCGTCAATGATTAGATCATTGGGCCATTTGATTTGAATGTCCAGCGGCGAAACGTACGGTAGGAGAGCCTTTCTGAGTGCCACGGAAGCCAATATCCCCGTGAGGCCAAGGAGCTCCGGCTGTGGCCGGACAATGGTCGAGAAAAGCAGATTGACTCCCCTCTCCGCAAGCCACTGTCGGCCCAGTCTGCCGCGACCCTGAGTCTGATACTCCGCGAAGAATACACTTCCTTCAGGAGCACCATCGACGAGCGCCCGCCGTGCAGGGATGTTGGTGGACTCGACTTCCTCCAACATCGTTATATTCGTGCCTACGTGCCGAGTCGTCAGACGCGCTTGCACGTCTTTTACGAAATCATGCATTTTGGGGTGTGGCAATCACTCTCACTTGGAGACTATACTCGGCATCGATCTCTATTATTGAAGAAGAAAACTGCAGCGAGCGGCCTGTTAGTTTCCGGGTACGGTTATTGAGTACGACGAACGAGGCATCGAAATCGGAGTTTCTGCTGGACAGCCGCAGGTTGGTAGTATATGATTCATCACGAAATAACCGAGGTCTCTTCTGGCGTGATCACCGGCACGGCGCGATGGTTAAGCATGCTGCAGGTCGGGCTGACGTTGCTGGCCATTGCGGTGTTGCTACCCACTCCGTCTTTTGCTCAGGAGCGGTCCGCGGCCCTAGATGCACAATTCCATCGGGCGGAAGCCGCATGGAAATCGGGGGCCAGTCTTCATGAGGCAAAGGCGCGAGTCGACCGGGTAATTGAAGCGCTGCCTGAAGATGTTGAGGCGCGTATGCTCCGGGCACAGGTACTGCTTGCGCTCGATCGCCCGGCAGAGGCAATGCCCGATGCGCTCCGAGCCGTCGATCTTGCACCCGGCAATGCCGAGGCTCGTCTCATCTTATGTGAGACGGCGATCGCAGCTGATGAACCAGTACTTGCTCAGCGGGAACTGAGAGCTGCTGCAGATCGAATTGTAGATGATCCGATACTGAATCTCCGGCTTTCGGTCGCTGCCGCCCAGCTTGGATATCACGACAGAGTGGAGGCGTTCGCGCGGACCGCGTTAAATCTGGCACCTCTGAATCCTCGAACGCACTATCAGCTGGCACGAGTCTTTGTAGCGCAGGGGCGAATCGACGATGCCGCTTCCGTACTTGAACAAGGCTTTCAGCAATCGTCACTCGACACGTCAATCATACGCAGCGACTCACTCCTCCAAAAGGTTGCAGACCACCCCTCTGTCCGGCGGCACCTCCTACCGTAGGCGCCTGCCCTTTTAAGTGATCGCTTAAGAAGTGCCCACCTCTACCAGCCATCGACCGGAAACGTGGCGCGTAGGCGAAAGTAGGTTTTTTATACGAGACTGAATCGCCACTTCGCGCGGAATCAGCCGGCCCGAGTCATCCCGTCTGAGAATCACTTTGCGATCGGACTGCTCGCTATAGAATAAAGTCTGCTCATTGAGGTGCATTTCAGCACCGGCAAGCGTATTAGCGGCGATGAGCAAACGTACACTTTCGTAGGGTTTGCCGCGGTCCTCGCCCGCTACTCTTTCAATCTGTATCACGGAAAACGTTGCGTCTCCGACCGTGGTGTCTCCGGCCATGGTAAATGAGTACGCCGTGCGGTTCAACGGATCGAGGAACGGGGGATCCTCCTCGAGGATGAGGTGAGGGATTTCAACGAAACCCGCAGCGCCGGAATCGCGGTGAAGTCCGGAAAAGATACTTCGTGAGACATCGCCGGACGAAGCAGCTTCTGTTACCGCGTATTCATCCTGTCCCGGCATTTTGTCAAGGCGCATGGACGTATTGTACGGAGTTTCTTCACTCCGACTTGCCTGCGCCTCGAAATGGATCAAGTGAGGCAACCCGTCCAGGGTCATGAACGCGTCCCGAAATGCATCCCAATCTAGATCTTCGATCAAGTCGAGTGCTCTCGGTTCTGACCGGGGCCGTTCCACATCTGCACCATCATCACATCCCACCAACAACAGCGTGACGGTTAGCAGCCAGACGATAAATGGCACGCGAAGTATCAACATGGAATGCATCATTCAAACTGTTTACGAAGCATAACTTACGGGCTATGCAAAAGCTTCCTGCTCACCTGAACCGAAGGTCTTATTGACTCCCGTGGAACGACTTAGATCTCAACGCGATGTAGCCGTTGAAGCCGCATTCAATGCCGCCGGCCTCATTCATCGTCATGCCGGTCGAGTACAGAATGCCCAGGTGCGGGAGAAGGGGACGAATGACCTCGTCACGGAAATTGACGAAATGGCGCAGGAGGTTATCATCGAGACGCTGACCGATGCATACCCCGATTACGCCATCCTCGCCGAAGAAAGTACAACCGGAGTACCGGAACTGGAAGTTGAGGGTTTCCGCTGGATCATCGATCCAATCGACGGGACAACCAATTTCCTACACGGAGTTCCGCCCTACGCTGTGAGTATCGCCTTACAGAACAACGACGATCTCTTAGTAGGGGTTGTACTTGATCTCTCCCGGAACGAACTATTTACGGCCGTGCGCGGCGGCGGTGCGTACGTCAACGGACGCAGGATTCGAGCCAGCCGGACCGAAACGATTGGTCAGGCTCTCGTCACCACCGGATTTCCTTACCGGGCGTTCGAGAGGGTCGACGAATATATGGAGGCTATGCGATCTGTGATCCGTTCGTGCCGAGGGCTTCGCCGACCGGGTTCTG
>CBFGXY010000009.1:0-15950 GCA_965652945.1 uncultured bacterium | reverse complement strand
GGAAGCGCGATGGACTGAGGTTCAGAGGGCTGCTCCCCCGTATCGAGCAGTACCATAACCTCGCCGATGCTTCCGAGTGCGCCGTTGATGGCCGCGCAAAGGGCATGAACGGCAGGAGGTTGCGTCTCCCCCGCCGTGACGACACCCCTCGAACCTGCCTGACGGAGATCGCGAGCAATTTCACGTGCGTAAGTTCGAGCGCGTTCGGATATATTTGGAGAGGTACCCGCTGCAACGCCGAGCTCCTCTGCGAGCGCGGCGGCAAAGCTGGAGATATCACGTGCGCGAAGCCGCAGACGGTTGTCGGCTGCACCACCGGTCACTGAGAATTGACTCTCGATGACATATAGCCTGCTGAGCTCATCTGTCGTGGAAGACAGCCGGCGTCCTTCGGCAAATTCACGCGAGTTATATACGTGGTTCGGGTCGGTGGCCCCAAGAAAATCATGGTCGAGGCTGACGATCACCTGCGCCCGGCTGAACTGGTACAGCGGGCGAAGCGTCCGGCCAAATGCCGTCCGCAAACCATACTCAGAGTTGTCGTCACCTTCGTCTCGGTAGGTGATCCACTGAACAGATCCATACCTCTGCTCGATCTGAGAGCGAAGCTGAGCCAGCGTAGGCGAAAGTGCCGGCTCGGCCAGAACCGCAATCCGTGCGGAGCCGTCCTGGGCGACCCGGCGAATTTCATCGGCGAACTCAGACCAATCAGCCGCCTCGCCGTCCTTCAACACAACCTTCGAGCGGTCCGGATCATAGAGCCCCAGAACAGCAGCCTGTTCAAAAATGCTGGATGAGCCGCGGCTCATCGGATGCTCGGGATTCCCTTCAACCTTTGTCGGGCGGCCCTCATGACTTCGGACCAGGATCGGGCGTAGTGAACCCCGCAACGGCATTGCCGTGGCGTAGCTAAGCGGCACCCCCGGCACAACTTCTTCCGGCTGACGCGTATAGGGCAGGATTTTCTCGACAGGCCGGCGGCAAGCCGTCAACCCGGCCATTGCCATCGAGGCACCCATAAGCTGTAAGAACTGCCGTCGCGAGGCCGTTCCAGGTCCGTGGCTCGCACCCGGCAGGAATTCCTCGCTCGCATCATTAACAAGGTCGGGATCCTCGCGAAGCTGGTCGTAGCTCCGCCAGTAACGCTCGCCGTCGGGCTCACGTTGCGCGTTTCCGTCAAGAACAGGTAGGTCGATCATTCGATCTGTAATTCAATACCGGAAGATCAAAGGCAGATGGGCCGGTCAGGTTGTATCTCAGTAATGACAAGCAGAGCAGTTGGTGGGAGGGCGTATACCGTCCTCTCTCATCCGCTCGAGATTACGTTCGACGAAGTTGGCCGGCTGGACGTAACCCATCGTGGTCACTTCCTCCGGCGGCCTCAGGTACAACTCAGGCTGACGGTGACAATCGAGGCACCATCCCATCGACAGGGGCTCTGTCAGGGTCACGACATCCATCAGGTCGATGCGGCCGTGACAGGTTTCACATCCTACACCCGCATCCACATGGAAGGCATGACTGAACTGAGCATAGTCCGGGAGATCATGCACCCGAACCCACTCGATCGGGTCTCCGGAAGCCCAGCTTTCCCGAACGGGTAAAAGCTTGAGCGACTCCGTCTGAATCTGACTGTGACAGTTCATGCATGTCTGCGTCGGCGGAACCGTGGCATGAGGCGATACCTCGACCGCAGTGTGACAGTACTGACAATCGAGACCCAATTCCGCCACATGCAAACGGTGGCTGTACTCGACCGGCTGAACGGGCGCGTAGCCGACGTCCGTAAACTCAGGCGAGAAGTAATACCAGATCAGAAATATAAGCAGGACACCGCCGAAGAGCGCACCTACAAGGGTAAACGCAGGGAGCGCGTTGGTCTTCTTGGAGAAAATCTGTGGCATGCGGCAATCAACCGTGTACGTGAAAACGGAACGGCACCTCTCCCGTACCGAGCCGGGCCGTTAAACTTCGCTTCCTACAAGTGCGTTGGGAGCTGCTTCGTGGGCCGGCCGATAGATCCGGCAGACTCTCACCCAGGAGATCTGCAGGCCGCCCCCTGATATTGCAGCCGTCGAATCTACTACAAACACATATCAACCGTAGGAGAATCCCCCATAGATGTATTCATTTGCGCGATTCTTCAAGTAGCGAGAGCTTCAAGATACACCAGCGCGGCACCCTGATCCTCTGCACTCCCCCAGCCGGAGGGAAACCTAATTCGTTCGAACCCGATTTCCAAGACAATCGTGTCTTTTTATCGAAAACCACCGTCATCGCGTATGGATTGGGGCTCCCGGCGGAAGATTCCGCGTTGTCACAGACTGTGGCTCCGTCAGGACTTTCCCTTCCTCATTGATTCTGATGGCCGACCCGGTCCGGTGAGAGCAACGACTTGCACACTCAGACCGACGTCGGAATCTCTCGCACGCGGCGGAGTATTGCAAGGCCAGTCGATATGGATGCATGGATTGCGCCTGAACCCTACCTTTATATCATAACATTCTCAATGTCGGCCGATCGTCCACAGTCCCGATTATGAATACACTGCCGCAAACAAGCACCGTAGTGTCGACGGCTGCGGCGACTGATGTGGTTGACGCCAGTGTGATCATTGTCAACTACAACGTAAAGGAGTTTCTGGAGCAGGCACTTCAAAGCGTGCGCGCCGCATCGGAACGCCTGAACGTGGAGGTCTTCGTGGTCGACAATGACTCGGTTGACGGCTCAGTGGAGATGGTCCGCGAGCGCTTTCCGGAGGTTCGCCTCATCGTCAATTCGGGTAACGTCGGTTTCAGCAAAGCGAACAACCAGGCGATTCGGCAAGCCAGGGGGCGGCACCTTCTCATCCTCAATCCGGACACGATCCTCCAGGAAGACACCATCGACGAAATGGTGCGCTTCCTCGATACACATCCCGATGCCGGTGCCGTGGGATGTCAGATTTTGAATCCGGACGGATCGTTTGCACCGGAGAGCCGACGCGCGTTTCCCACGCCGCGGGTCGCATTTTACCGCATAAGCGGACTGAGCCGGCTGTTTCCCCGTAGTCCGCGCTTCGGTCGCTACAATATGACGTTCCTGCCGCGAGACGAGGTGACCGAAGTCGACGCGCTGAGCGGCTCATGCATGATGGTCCGCCACGCGGCATTATACTTCCCTGCCGCGGCTGTGGAGACTCACGCCCTGAGCGGTCATAGTACGGGGGATCATCTGCGGCGCACATCGGATGGCCTCGGGGCCGGACTCTTCGACGAGAACTTCTTCATGTATGGAGAGGATCTCGACTGGTGCTACCGCATCCAGCAGGCCGGATGGAAGATTTACTATACGCCCTCTACCCGCATCATCCATTACAAAGGGGAGAGCACGAAGAAGGGCGAACTCCGCTACGTGCGCCTCTTCTACGGGGCGATGGTCAAGTTTGCGGAGAAACATTTGGAAAGCCGGTACTCCGGTGCCTTCACGCTGGCCATTCGTACGGCGATCCTCGGTCGGGCCACGGTAAGCGTGATCGCCAGATTACTTCGGCGCCTGGCACATCCGGCGCTCGAGTTTGGACTCGTTTTCCTGATCGTCGCAGTCCTTGGCCTCAATGCCGTCGGACCGAATGCCCGCACACCGCTTTTTCTGGCTTCCGTTGCGGGCGGCTTCGCCCTGCTGTATGTCGGCATCGCTGCAGCGCTGGGGTCCTACCGGCGGCCAAACAGGCGGAGACTCAAGACCGTATGGCGCAGCATGACGCTGTCATTCGTGCTCATGGCCGCATTGTCGTTTTTCGTCAAAGACATCGCTTATTCACGCCTTTTGCTGTTGTCGAGCTTTTTTGCCTCAGGGACGGCGGTTTCACTCCTTCGCCTGACGATGCGCCGGCCGAGATCCAATGGAGATTGCCGCGTGCTGCTGGTGGGAGCATCCGAAGAGGCTGGACGACTGCGCAGGATGCTCTCATCTCATCCGTCACCACCGTTCATCCTCGTAGGATTTGTGAATCCTCACGAAGAAGGCGATTCGGACGAAGGCTCGCTCGGTCCGATCCGGCGACTTCGCGACATCGTGAGGCTGAATCGCATCGACGATGTGGTTTTTGCTAACAGTAGCGTCAGCAACCAGGAGATGTTCATGCTGATGCAGAAGCTCCTGGATTTGCCGATCCAGTTCAGAATCCTTGCGGAAGAACCCGACCGAATCATAGGGAAGTCGACGATCAACGATTTCGGCTCCCCATCGCTGGTCGACGCTTCGGCAACGATTCAATCGCCAAGGAGTACGATTGCCCGCCGTTCGTTTGAGATACCCGTGGCGGTGGGAGGCCTGCTGTTCTATCCCCTGATTTCAGCTATCGCAGCGGTTGCCCGCGACAAAACCACCTGGATCAACCTCAAGCGAAAGGTGCGACTGTTCTGGAAGGTTCTTTCAGGCGAGCGCGCTCTGGTTGGATACAACCCCGAGCTTGCCTCCCTCCCTCCGCGGGAATGGAGGCTCAAACCGGGAGTATTCTCCGTATCCGACACGATGGGTCAGCTACCGGATTCACCGACCGACCTTCAACAAGTATACTGGTTTTACATGCAGCACCAATCGGCATCTACCGATTGGGATATTATGTTGCGAAGCCTGCGTTCGAGCGGGCAAGTCTATTCTCCATAACGATTTCTGCCGACCGTGCCAGATCATCATCTACTCGATTTCGAACGACCGCTGTTTGAACTCGAGCGCAAATTGAACGAAATGCGGGAGTTCGACACGAGGGACCGGAGTGTCGATCTGTCGAAGGAAATCAAGGCGCTGCAGGTTCGCGTCGAGGAACTGCGGGAGTCCATATACAGCAATCTCACTCGCTGGCAGCGGGTGCAGATCGCACGGCATCCGCTGCGGCCATACACCCTCGATTACATCGAATCGCTCACGGAGGGGTTCGTGGAAATGCATGGGGATCGGCTTTTTGCCGACGACCCTGCCGTCGTCGGTGGCTTTGCGCGCTTCCGAGGCTCAGCCTTTGGTGGCACCGACCGATCGGTCATGATTCTGGGCCACCAGAAAGGCCGAGACACCAAGAGCAGGCGCTATCGTCGTTTTGGAATGCCGAATCCGGAAGGATATCGTAAAGCGCTGCGCCTGATGCAGACAGCGGCTCGATTCGGAATTCCGATCATCACTCTTCTGGATACTCCCGGCGCCTATCCAGGACTGGAAGCCGAGGAACGTGGCCAGGCGGAAGCCATCGCTCGAAACCTCATGGAAATGGCGCGCCTTCCCGTGCCAATTGTGGTCGCCATCATCGGGGAAGGCGCCTCGGGCGGCGCACTTGGCATTGGAATCGGCGATCGGATTCTCATGATGGAGAACGCATGGTACTCGGTCATCTCACCCGAGAGCTGTTCCTCGATCCTTTGGAGATCTTGGGATCACAAGGAAGACGCTGCTGAAGCGCTGAAACTCACCGCATTCGACCTGATTGGTGAAGGCATCATCGATAAGATCATCGAAGAACCGGCGGGCGGTGCGCATCATCATCCCGAGAAAGCAGCTCGTTCGCTTGGGCGGGCAATCGCCTCGGCCCTGGAATCGCTATCGGATATCCCGACCGATCAGCTGCTGATCGAACGTGCCGAGAAATTTGACAGAATGGGGTCCGTCGCCACTGATGCCAACGAGATTCCCCTTGCGGCCGAAACCCAGACGGGGTGACGTCTCTGTGTTCAATTTCGTCTACCAGCACCGCGTAAGGTATCGAGAGTGTGATCCGATGGGCATCGTGTATCACACCCATTACCTCGACTATTTCGAAGCCGCGCGTACCGAAGCGCTCCGGCACATCGGTCTGCCCTATCGCAAGCTGGAAGAGTCAGGCGTGATCATGCCGGTCGTAGATCTGGCGGTCTCCTACCATCGGCCTGCGCTCTATGATGACCTCATCGATATTCAGACGCAAATGACCGGCGTGCCGGACACTCGGGTCCGCATCGACTATGTCGTTACGCGGTCCTCAGACGGAACGCGATTGGTTACCGGACATGTTACCTTGTGCTTCGTGGATCGCGAGCGAAACCGTCCCATCCGTGCGCCCGAAATGGTGCGCAATGTGTTTCGACGGTTATACGAAGACGAGCAAGCAACATGATCGAACTGCCGCACTATATCAGCAACGTCTATATCGACGATATGATCAGGCGTGCGCTCGAGGAAGATGTGGGATCGGGCGACGTCTCGACACTTGCAACCGTGGAGAGAGAGCAGACGGCGGCGGCCCGCTTCGAAGCGAGAGAAGATGGGATCGTAGCAGGCGTCTGGATCGCGTCGTGTGTCTTCAATATGATCGATTCGTCGGTCCGATGTGAGTGGAATGTGCGGGACGGTCAGAGGATTGCAAAGGGTGAGATCCTCGGTACGGTGGAAGGGCCCGCGCGAAGCATCCTGACAGGTGAGCGGCTTGCCCTCAACCTGATGCAGAGGATGAGCGGGATTGCTACCGCGACGCGGCGCATGGTGGATCTGGCCGAGCCTCACGGGGCTCAAATCCTGGATACTCGGAAGACCGCACCGGGTCTGCGTCCGATCGACAAGTGGGCGGTATCAATGGGAGGAGGTCGAAATCATCGCATCGGCCTCTTTGACATGATCCTGATCAAGGACAATCACATCATTGCGGCCGGAGGGATCAGCGAGGCCGTCCGCAAAGCCCGTGCATTCGTTCAGCGGGAAGGTCGCAAGCTGTCGATAGTGGTAGAAGTTCGCACCCTGGAAGAACTTGAAGAGGCTCTGGCGCAGGAGGGCATCGACACGCTCCTTCTCGATAATATGGTGCGAGGTACGAGTGGAGATTCGCTCGAAGTGTCGATGTTGGAGGAAGCCGTGACCCGGGTGAATCGCCGGGTGAAAACCGAGGCCTCGGGTAACGTCACCCTCGAAACCGTTGAGGCCATTGCTCGCACCGGAGTCGATTACATCAGCTCAGGCGCCCTGACGCACTCCGTACGAGCGCTCGATATCGGGCTTCATGTGCATCTCGCTCGCTGATCGGCTTCCAGTTATTTGACTCTTTCGAGACGGACCGTCGCCGTTCCCGACCGAATCATCCCGATCTTGCGCGCTGCTTCTTCACTCAGATCCACGATACGGCCCTTTACGAAAGGCCCGCGGTCGTTAATTCGGACGATCACCTGTCTGCCATTTGACTGATTGGTCACCAGAACGCTCGATCCGAAAGGTAGCGTCCGGTGGGCGGCCGTCAGGGCGTTTGGGTCGAATATCTCACCGTTTGCCGTGGGCCTTCCCGCAAAACCCCGACCGTAGTAACTGGCCTTACCCACTGCCGGCAGGTGAGAGGATGCCTCGTCCGTTGCACCGACATCCACCCAATGCGCATCCTCGTCACTGTGCGCCGGCGGGTCTACAGTTCGGTGTACCTGCGTTTCCGACCCCGCAGAGCCACCCGATTCACCTGATCCCAGAAACGACGACATTCCGGCTATAGTGAGCGTGAGCGGCAACACCGCAATTCCGAAGTATTTCCACACGCCCCTCTCTTCATGGACATTACGCGATTTGTAGTTTTTCAGCCATCGCATGGGCACATATTGTAAGTTCAGGCCATTTCCGAGTTTACGGCAATGCATGTCCCTCCATGGTGTTGCCCCGTAACCGTTTCTTTGCATCCGCTTCATTCATAGCGTACATGTCATGTTGATAGAAGATGTGATGAGCCGACCGGTTCGAACGATTTCTCCGAACACATCGATATCGGCGGCTTTTCGTGTGATGCAGGATGAATCCATCCGCCACCTGCCGGTGGTCGAAGACGACGGCACCCTTGTGGGCATTGTGACGGATCGTGACCTCAGGTTGATGACCAGCTCCCTGCACCCTGCCCATTTCGATGGGGACGTGCCTGTCCGGCAGGCCATGTCGAAAGACGTTGTGACGGCTACGCGGCGCGATCCGGTCGAAGAAGCGGCACGGCTGATGCGCCGGCAGAAGATCGGGTGCCTTCCGATTTATGAAGACGGTGAACTGGTGGGGATCGTGACGGGGATGGATCTGCTCGATGCATTGATTCGTCTGACGGGTCTCGATCAGGCCAGCAGCCGCGTCGAGGTTGCCCTGACGGATGAACCGGGACGCCTCGCCGAATTGACGGCGATCGTCGCAGATCTGGGCTTCAATATACACTCGCTATTAACCCATCCATCGACTCCCGATCGAGTGCACGTCATCCTTCGACTGAACACGATGAACCCCACGCCGCTCCTCGAGGCTCTACGGCGTCGAGGGATGGAGATCCTGTGGCCGCGCACGAAAACATGGTCCCGGTAGTTTACGATGCGAGCTACGATCGGTACTTCTTCGGTCCATCGCATCCTTTCAGCCCGGTTCGCCAGCACATGGTGCTCGACCTTCTCGAGGCGCTGGGCGAGAAACCGCATATCGTAGCTCCTCCGCCCGCCACTACCGAACAGATCCTGAGCGTCCACTCGCCTGCCTACATTCGGCGCGTCGAGGATGCCGGGCAGGGGCGGCAAACGCCCGATGCAAAGAAGTTTGGCCTTGGAACACCCGATGTTCCGATCTTTGGCGGGATGGATGAGGCTGCACGGATCCTAACGGGAGGATCGATCCACGCCGCCGAGATGGTTGTCCAAGGTGAAGCACCCATCGTTTTACAGTTTGGCGGCGGCTTGCACCACGCACATCATGCCCTTGCATCGGGATTCTGCGTGTACAACGATGTGAGCTGCGCCATTCGGCATTTCCGGGACAACGGGTGGCGCGTGGCTTATCTGGATATCGATGTACACCACGGCGATGGTGTCCAGGCAATACACTACGAAGAAAGTGAAGTCCTCACGATAAGCCTCCACGAATCGGGCCACTATCTCTACCCGGGGACCGGTGCGGGCCATGAGATCGGACGCGGAGACGGTCGCGGCTTTTCGATAAACATTCCGTTCGAACCGGACACGACCGATTCGAGCTACCTCGACATATTCGAGCAAGTTGTGCCGCATGCCCTGGCCTGGTTTCAACCCGATGTAATGGTGATTCAGGCCGGAGCGGACGCGCATTTTCGAGATCCGCTGGCAGACCTCCTCCTTACCAGCAGGGCGTACGAACAACTCTACAGACGTATTCTCGAGCTCGTGGAGTCGTATGCCGCGGGTCGCGCGGTCTTCACACTGGGCGGCGGCTACGACCTCGATTCGACGAGCAGGATGTGGACCATGCTCTATCTCATCCTCAACGATCGGGTACTCCCCGAACAGCTTCCGGAGACGTATCTGGAAACATGGAGACCTCGACTTACCGGCGCGGAGCTCACGCCGACGCTACATGATGACGAGATTTCGTTCGACTCCGAAAACGCCTCCAGTTTAGAAGAGCAGAATCGTATGGTGAGCCGACGCGTGCTCGAACTCGTGGCCTCATACTGGTATTAGATTGGCCGCGTCACTCAAAACAAGTAGAATTGAGACAGGGATTAGCCGGGCCGTCGACTTCGCACCCATTTTGGTTTACATTCCCCTCGGAATGAATGGTGGGTAAATCATATATTACCCTTCTCCCTCCCGTGTACGATCGCTTCCATGGACGTCGGAGATTAATTGGAAGCAGGGCACGATCTACATGTTGCCCCCACGACCGAGCCATAAATCCTACATCAGAATCGCTCATATCGCTCATCGTTACTGCACGAAGCATTTAGTTAACCGGCCGATCATCAGGCAGTCATTGTAATCTTTCTTGTGACCCACGAAAGTTCGTTGCTGGTCGCCGAGCGAGGTTGACCTTCCTGATGACTGGACCCTCAAGCATAAGTAACCGATGCTGCAGGAGCAGAGTCGCCTATTTCAGCGGGGGCTATTCCTCGCCGACATTCTTCTGATCGCTCTGGGGTGGATCCTGGCGTGGGTCATTCGTTTCGAGATTCTGACGCCGCCGGAATGGATTCCGCTTTCGCGATACCTGGAATTTCTTCCGTGGGTCATCGTCATCGGAAGTCTCGTATTCGCAATCTCCGGGCTGTATGCACCGGATCGCGCCCAGCGACTGACCAGACTCACGTACGCCGTCGTTCGGGCAATGGCTCTGGGCCTGATAACGGTAGCCGCGTCGTTGTCGTTCTACCGCGAACTGTACTTCTCCCGGTTGCACATGATCATCTTCGGCTTGCTGACGCCGACATTGATGATCATGCTCCGCGGATTTCTATACTACTTTATTCGTCGAGCCCGGCAGCAGGGTCGATATCTTCGCCGCGTGGTTATAGTAGGAGCCGGTCGCGCGGGGCGCCGGATATCGCAAGCCATGCAGCAGTATCCGTGGATGGGCCTCGAAGTCGTAGGTTTCTTCGATGATCATAAACGAGACGAGCCGGACGTACTCGGTGCCTCCGAAGATGTCATTGCGTTCGTTGATGCCTCCGAAGCGGATGGAAAGCCGATCGACTATGTCTACGTAGCGTTGCCGCTTTCTGCCTCCGGACGCATCGAACACCTGGTGAATGGTCTTTCATCCCGGCTTCCGCATGTGTGTCTTGTACCGGACTTGTTTCATCTGGATATCATCAACAGCAGAGTTACGGATGTCGATGGAATGCCTGTAATTCATCTTATAGACGAAACACCGTTCGAAATCCGGCGCTTCCTCAAACGAGCCATCGACATCGTTTTTTCGCTCGCATTCCTGATCGTGGCGATGCCGCTCATGCTCGTCATTGCAATTGCTGTCAAGCTATCGTCGCCTGGACCGGTCTTCTACCGGCAGGAGCGGATGGGATTGAACGGTCACACCTTTGATATGCTCAAATTCCGGTCGATGCCTACGGATTCGGAAGCGAAAACGGGTCCGGTCTGGGCGAAGTCGGGTGAAAAGCGGGCCACACCCGTGGGAGCATTCCTGCGACGCACATCTCTCGATGAGTTGCCGCAGTTCATCAACGTCCTGAAGGGTGACATGTCGGTCGTCGGTCCGCGACCTGAACGACCTGTTTTCATCGATGAATTTCGAGATCACGTGCCTCGATATATGTTGCGGCACAAAATGAAGGCAGGAATCACGGGATGGGCACAGGTGAATGGATGGCGAGGTAACACATCTATCGAACGCCGTATCGAATACGACATCTACTACATCCAGAACTGGTCGCTCAAATTAGATTTTAAAATCATGTTGATGACGCTCTGGAAGGGATTCGTGCACGAGAATGCGTATTGACGTCCGACGAGTGCGCGTTGCGATAACGATTCGAGCGGGAGTGGTTTCGCGCTGAGGTTCAATGCGCAAAGGAAGAGAGAGACGCAGAGAATGAAGGGGCTTCCCCCTCCTGTCTTCATCTCCACGCTTTTTCTCGGGTCGAAACATCATTGACCGAACGAGGCGTATCAGACTGATTGTTCTGGACTCTCTTCACCTGCGTTCACTTGATTTACTGCAACAATATATCCCTCAGCTTCGGCGGCCAAGAGATTTTCCGCGATCTCGACTGGACCGTGCCGTCTAATAAACGTATCGGGCTCATCGGTCCGAACGGTGCAGGAAAGTCGACCTTGCTGCGAATCCTCTCAGGTCGCCTCAAACCCGACAGCGGTACGATTACCTACGAAGGAAATGTCAGCGTAGGATACCTGGAACAGGACATCCAGGAAACTGATGAGGGGAAGACTGTCCTCGATGAGGCGCTGAAGGCCTTTCAACACGTACTCGATGCGGAGGCGGAAATGGACCGCATCTCGCACGAGCTCGAATCGGAAGCCGACCACACGTCCGATCATTACAATCGTCTGTTGCATGCGTTGGACCGGGCGCAGACAGTACTTCAGTCTCAGGACTCTCACATGATTCGGCCGAAGGCCGAAGCGGTACTGACCGGCCTGGGATTCGATGCCGATGAGCTCGATCGACTACTCGTCACATACTCGGGTGGATGGCGTATGCGGGCGTCGCTGGCGCAACTGTTGTTGAGACGGCCATCCGTTTTACTGCTTGACGAACCCACCAACCATCTCGATATCGAGAGCATAGACTGGCTCGAGAACTACCTCCAGACGTACGAAGGTACGGTCGTGATCGTCTCACACGACCGATATTTTCTCGATCGGATGGTCAATCACATCAGCGAGATCGCGCATAGCCGCATCTACGATTATGCCGGCAACTATTCATTTTATCTGACCGAGCGTGTTGCGCGGCGGGAGATTCAGAAGGCTGCTTACGAGAATCAGCAGAAAGAAATTGCTGACACCGAGCGCTTCATCGAGCGGTTTCGATATAAGGCAACCAAAGCCACGCAGGTTCAGAGCCGCATCAAACATCTCGAGAAGCTGGAGCGCGTACCTCCTCCTCCACCCGACTCCGCCACGATTGGGTTTCGGTTTCCGGATCCTCCGAAGAGTGGACGCACGGTTGTCGAGCTTTCGGAATTCTCGAAGTCATATGAATCAGAGAACGGTCGCATCCCGGTTTTCGACCATGCCGGTCCGCTCCGGATCGAACGTGGCGACAAAATCGCCCTGATCGGTAAGAACGGTGCAGGAAAGTCGACTCTGGCACGCATCCTCAACCACGACGAGCCTTTCGATGGGCGCCTGGAAGAGGGCTATCGGGTGATGCGAACGTTCTTCGCGCAGCACCAGGCAGAAACACTGAATCCTTCGCGATCGGTCCTGGAATCCCTGCAGGAAGCCTCACCGGGCGAGGGCGAAACCCGTCTCCGCACCCTGCTCGGCGCCTTTTTATTTACCGGAGACGACGTTTTCAAACCCGTTTCGGTGCTCTCGGGGGGTGAACGAAGCAGACTTGCTCTGGCGCGGACGCTGCTATCTCCCGCCAACTTCTTGATCCTGGACGAACCCACGAACCACCTCGACATCAATTCAATTCAAGTGCTTGTCGATGCCTTGAAGCAATACACCGGCACGTTCGTGGTCGTGTCGCACGATCGCCACTTTCTGGATGAGGTAGCCACGAAGGTGTGGGCCGTTGGCTCTGGAGATGTTAAAGAATATCCCGGATCGTACTCCGAATACCGATGGAGGCAGGAGCAGCAAGCCGCCGATGTAGTGCCCAAAGTCGAAAGTAACGCGCCGGCCGTGCAGGTGAGCGAACCATCGACAGGTCCCAAAACGCGTGAACAAAAGCGTCGGGAAGCGCAGGAGCGACGGGCCTTGTATGAATCCCTGGATCGCGGAGAGCCCATCGATTACGACCGCTTAACCGTGGAGCAGCGTCGAAGACTCTACGAGCGCGTCGAGGGACAGGTGCTTGAACTGGAAGCTGCGATCGAGGCTCTACAGGAAAAACTCGCTGATCCGGAAGTTTACGGAGACTCCGATTCGTTCCGCCGTGTGTCATCGGACCTGGATAAAAAGAATGCGGAACTAGACGAGCGTATGGGGCTATGGGAGCGCCTCGCGGATGTCATGGCAACGGGATGATCAGTGCGAGGTGGCGCCGGGTCGGTTCTATTATTTTTATCGGGTGGTTCGCGTCCCTCTCGGCATCGGCTCAGATTTCAAAATTACCTCACACGGCCTCTCCGGATGATTTTTTTGGAAGTGCCGTAGCAATCTCAAGCGCATCCGTGATCGTTGGTGCAAGCGGCGAGAACGTCTGCGGACCGAACTCGGGGGCGGCACGAATATTCGACCGTGACCCGTCTACCGGAGCCTGGAATCTAAAGTTTCGGCTGTCCTGCACGGACTGTTCGCAAAACGCTTTCTTTGGACGGGACCTCGCCCTGTCTGGCGACGTGGCCGTCGTCGCGGCAGGGCTCGAGTTTTTCGGAAGCGAGGAACCAGGAGTTGCTCACGTATTCGAGCAAGGCACCGCGGGCGAATGGAAAGAGGTAACACATCTCCGTCCGGCCGACGAAATTCCCGGCAATTTCGGAACGGCAGTCGATGTCGATAGCAATCGGATACTCGTTATCGCTTCGGGCGATCGGATGCACGAAGCCTATCCCGGCGGCGCCTATATCTTTGAACGATCTGGTACGGGCGAATGGATTCAGACGGCTCGGATTGAGCCAATGGATGGGCGCGGAGATCGGACACCCGTGGTGGGATCTTCAGGTGCCCTACACGGGGATCATCTTATCTTCAGCGGCTCGCTTGGATCAGGGAAAGAATCGGGAGCCGTATATATTTTCGAGCGGGATGAACACTCAAACACCTGGCTTCAACGCGCTCGATTCACCGGATTTTCCGATGCGAATATCGCTGTAGAAATACATGCGGGACTTGCCATTGCCGGTGACCACGATCGAAGTGGGAATTCGGGTGGAAGCGCGCATCTTTTTACGAGAGACGCGAGCGGTGCCTGGAAACTGATTCACCGGCTCACACCGTCCGTGTCCAGTCAATCGGGAGGTGTGGGCACCGACGTAGCCGTCCGCGAGGGTATGGCTCTCGTCGTGGGATACGATGATCAGCTGGACAGAGCGACGAATATTGATCGTGTCGTCTTTGTATTTGAACCGGATGCGCAGGGCAGATGGAGCCAGCGCCACGTTATCGACATCGGTGAAACCGAGTTCGGCGCGGCGATCGACATGGATGCCGAAGAGGTTGTCATCGGTAGTTCGGGGGATTTCACCCCTGGCGCTGCATACGTCGTGCGAATGCCCGGACCAGCGAGATCGCCTTCAAGTCAGTGAGCTTGACAATCGCCCGGCGCTTAGTTGAGCGTCACCCATGATTCATGCTCCAGCCAGACCTCCAGCGCACGACTGTCATCTCCCAGCGGAGATCCATGCTCCCGGTATAGAGCATCTGCTTCGATCTTGATCTTGTTAAGACTCACAGTGAGCTCACGCAGCGCCATCGACAGGTCTCTCGCTGCCCCTTCGAGGTTTCGCACAGACTGAGCGAAATCGTCGTCCTTATTCATTTAGGTAGATCCTGCTTTAAGTGGAGATGCGGGCCAATCGCTCTGCAGAAATCCTTCTGGTGATGATCGGATTCGCAGTCGAAACACGATCGCCCGACGACTGAAGGCAAACTACCTTACCGCCACTCATCCCGGATGCGCCTCGGGCGCAAGTTGATTGTCGCGGATCGCTCAACACGACGGCGCAGATGCCTCAACCGACACCCACAGAAATGCTCCGAATAGATCCCCGCGGTTTGGACGACTATCAACCCAACTTCCAGGTCTCTTAAGCCGCCAGGCCCTGTGCACCCGGCTGTCTATCCATACGGGATAAGCTTTTCCACCCGTGCAGCAGGTCTGGTCTATACTTGAGCGCACCTAACAGAAAAAGCGATGCCTCCTCACTCGACAACGTCCAGATCTCCATGCCCGTATGGACGGCTATTCGCCCTCGTATACGCTCGTATCCGTGTATGACGCCCGCGGCATGGCAGAACTCCAGCAGTGCGTCTAATTCCGAGTCGATTTCAGAGCGATCCATCACACCTCATGTCGTGCCGTTGTGCTAAAAACTGATCTGAACGGTCGTCAATTTGAATGCCCAGTGAATCTCGGGCCCCGAGAGGCAGAGTGCTGTAACGGAATCGAGAAATCGACCTCATAGGGTGCCATTCACGTTATCCGAGCTGCTTCACATTTTGATTTTCGGAGGGCGCGCCTTAATTGTTTATCGGGTGCCGATTCGCAACATAAAGCCCGGAGATTCAAAACATGGATTCGCCCGCTGCTAAGAGTGGCGACGCCGATCCAAACCGTATCCGGCGGGCTTAATGGGTGGATCGGCACTTCTGATTTAGCGCATGTCCATCGCCAGCATCCTGCTGACATTCACATCCGACCTTTCGCCAGAGGGCAGCGGAACACGGAGCGGCATACCCATCGTCTGATGGAGGATGGTTTATAGACGATGAGTATCAATATGACGCTTCCTGTGTCTACCTCCCCATTTCTACTGCAGTCCGATTTCGAGCCCACCGGCGACCAGCCCCGGGCGATCAACGACCTCACGGCCGGTCTGCAGC